>NZ_JAPEHY010000013.1:0-112679 GCF_028823715.1 Shewanella sp. K8 | reverse complement strand
GCGCCGATGGTAGTGTGGGGTCTCCCCATGTGAGAGTAGGTCATCGCCAGACGCCACTTTGGTTTTCACTTTTTAGAAAAGTGAAGACAAGACAGTAACGATGGATCCCCAGCACTTTGTGTTGGGGATTTTTCGTTTTAATTGCATTTTGAAATGTCCACTCTCACATGGGGAAGATAAAGAGTCCGAACGCAGTGAGGCACAATCCCATGTGGAGTAGGGTGAGGTTGTCGCATCAAACTCAGTTTGATGCGACAAACGAACGCGGAGAGCTTGCTCGAAGCTGGCCATCGCCAGACGGCTAATACCAATTTGATTAACTATCTGGTCAGATTTATCCAATCTCTGGAGCACAAAGATTTCACCCAACCGGTATCCTCAATAAAGGTACTCGAGGCTTAAGTCGAGAAGGGTTTATCTCGCTTCCAGCGAGCATGACTTTCATGGCAGTCATATATTTCAGCTCGCCGTGGTGCAGTTTAATGTCACAAGCACTCATCAAAACCTGTTGTCATATGCTATCAATCCAAAGGCTTTAAGATGTTACTGGTGGCTTTATGATACAGCTAACTGTCATGGACAGGCTTTTCCTTTATAATTAACAATTTGATGCTTTCATATATTCTTGGTTAAGAATGAGGAGTCGAGCTTGCTGACCAAAATTCTGCTGACGGCCTTGGTATTGGTACTGGCGTGGACCATGCTCAAGCGAAGGGCAAGCCCTGAAGTGAGGCAGAAGGAGATTGCCGAGCCTTTGCCCCTGTTCAAACGCTTTCTGGTCCCTGGAGCCGTGGGCGTTACCTTGATACTGGCCTGCGGCTTTTTTGCCTGGCAATGGTTTGATGGTTATCAGGTGGTTTCCGTGACCTTGGTTTCACCCAAGGAGGAGCGGCGGGAAGTTTATCAGGTGCGCAAGAAAGATATCTCAACTAATGAATTGGTTACCGTGGATGGACTTAGGATCCGCCTTTCCAGTGAGGAGCGTTTGATGATAGCCGAGAAAAGTGTTCCCTGACGCCATTGAGCACTTTCCATTAATGGCTTATCAGGTAAACTAGGCACATTTTTTTGCCGGGCATTTCTTTCTACGGCACGGCTATCTTCAGGAGGACCCATGATTACTGCATACACCTATCAGGATCAGCAGCTTAAAATTATTGAGCTGACAATAGAAGACGGTCTTCCGGAGCAAACTCTGTGGTTGGATCTCTACAAGCCGGATGACGATGAGCGGGATTGGTTGAGTCGTTACTCGGTGGAAGAGGTACCCGACGAGGAAGATATCAATGAGATTGAGGCCTCGGCACGTTTCTATCAAAACAAAGACGGCTTGCATATCAACTCTCTGTTTCCGCAGCGGGTTGGCCAGGATGTTCGTGGTGTCAACGTCTCATTCAACCTGCGTAGCCGGTTTTTGGTTACCATACGTGAAGAGGATGTCGGTCTTATTCGTTTGCTGCGTAACTATTTGCGCCTCGGACGCATCATGGTGGCCACGCCTCAAGCGCTGTTTATCGAACTCTTTAATCTTAAGGTAGAGTACCTCTCTGACTTGATTGAAGATGTTTACACTGTGCTGGAAAACGTTGGTGAGCAGGTGTTTGAGAGTAATGAACTCGATGATGTGTTCAAGCTGATCACTTTGCAGGAAGACTCCAACGGCAAGATACGTTTGAGTCTGCTCGATACCCAAAGGTCTCTGCGTTACATACAGAAGTATTACCGTAAAGAACTGGCCGAAGATGAGCTCAAGGAGATCCGCGAGATGTTGTCGGACATCGAATCTCTTATGCCTCACAGTCAGTTTATCTTCGACAAACTCAACTTCTTATTGGATGCTGCCATGGGTTTCAGTGGCTTGCAGCAAAACAAGATCATTAAAATCTTCTCGGTTGCGGCCGTGGTCTTTCTGCCGCCAACCCTGATTGCCAGTAGTTACGGGATGAACTTCAGAGAGATGCCTGAGCTTGAGTGGTACTTCGGCTACCCTATGGCGCTGGTGATGATGTTAGCCAGTGCGGCAGGCACTTACCTGTTTTTCCGCCGCAAAGGTTGGCTGTAACGTTGTAAGGGCTTTAGCACCTTGGTTACAGGGGCTTGCGCCTTAATGGTATCACCTGAGCCTTGTGATCTCTGTACTGGTCCGGTGCTTCCAACACGCTCGCCAACGCGGCGAACTTGTGGCGCATAATGCGGATGCTGACCAGGCATCTGTGATAGGGGTTATTGCAGCGTGCCAGACTCTGCTGCAGGTGGTGTTTAATGGTTCTGAGCTGGTCCTGGTTGGAGTCGGAACCATTGATCAACTCATCACTCAAACGCTCCTGTAGCTTGTCCAATTCTTCAGGCTGGTTTTGAGCCAGCCACATCAAGGTGTCAAAATCCGGTAGTTCTGTCATTGCCGGCCTCCGCCTGTGAGGGGTGAGCCTGGTTTCAGGCTACCCAAATCCAGGTTGCAACAACAAGATTAGTTCAGTCTAACTATGATGGCGATAATGACTTTGGTTATATAGGCCGAAGGGCTCAGCCTTTGCTTTCGCTGCCGAAGTAATAGCTGACCCGTTCTCTGGGGTTGAGATACTTGAAGATTTTCTCCGGCAGGGCCGCCGGTGGCAGGCAGCGCACAATAGAAAGGCCTTCTGCTTCCAAGTCGATAATCGGTGCCTGATCTTTGGGCACCAGAGCGTCATATACCAGAATTCGTGGCAGCAGTAGCTTATCTAGGTTGACCGACATTACCAGCCCATATTGACCGGAAGAGAGTTCGACCACGCTGCCGGGAGGATAGACCCCGAGCATCTTGATCATCTTGCCGACATATTCCTGATTCAGCTTCCCCTTGGAGTATTTATACAGATAGCCCAGAGCAGCATAAGGCGTTTTGGCCTTGGATTGCACTCCAGGGTGACAAAGAGAGTCATATTGGTTCACCACAGCCACCAACTGGGCGGTCTGGCTCAGTTCATCGGCTTTCAGGCCTCTTGGGAAACCGCTGCCATCGAGCAGCTCATGGTGATTGGTGATAACGTCCCTGGCATTTTCCGGAAAATCGGCTGCCAGCTTGATGAACTCTGCACCCATCAAAGGGTGCTGATTCAGCAGGTTTTGTTCGGGTTTGTTCAGTGGCTCCTGCTTACGCAGTATCTGGCTTGGTAGTTTGAGCTTGCCTACGTCATGGAACAGTGAACCCAGGCCCACGGCCTCGATATCTTCTCTGGGCCATTGCAACTCTTTGGCTACCAACATGGCGAGAATGGCTACGTTGAGAGAGTGAAAATAGATGCCTTCGTCTTTATCCGAATCGGCCATCAGATGCAGAATAAGGTTGTCGGAGGATAACAGTTGCTCGGCTATGTCACGCACCAAGTCCTGCGCCTCGGTAACAGCATTCAGAGGCCGGCTGCGCAGTTTGTTGACCAGATTGCGCATTCTTGCCAGTGAACGGTCAAAATGTTCCTCTGTCTTATGCAGCTCACGGCGCATTTTCTTGAGGATCTCGATTCGCCTTTGCTTGTCGCTTTCCATCTGTTGTTGCAGAGAGTCGACTTCCTGTGGATTTTCCACCGGGGCAGGCTGCTGATCGGCCGGTAGCGGCGGGGTATCACTGCGATCCGGCACCACGAATACACTGTCTATGCCCAGCTTGCGGATAAGCTCGATTTGAGCCTGCTGTTTGATACGGAAGCTACTGAAAAGAAAAGGGTGATCTTTCCACGCCAGTGGAAGGCGGACGAAGTTGCCTACCTGCAGTTGTTGGACACTGACTCTACAGCTCTTGTTCATTCAAATCATCTTTTTTAAGCAATCGAATCATTTTAGCGCAAAGAGTACGCTTTACAATTAGTTAGCTCACATGTAAGCATGTTTGGATAAAAAATTAATCAAATTGAGATTTTTATGGACTTTATCGAAGTATATCCCAATGCCATTCCTGATGAGTTATGCGATCGTCTTATTGCCGCCTTTGATGCTCATCCGGGTGTTACTGAGGGCCGCACAGGCCATGGTGTCGACAAGGAAAAGAAAATCAGCCGCGATCTGACATTGGATCAGTATCCCGAGTTGCAGCCTCTGCGCAATGAGCTGCTGGGCCACACACTAAAGCATGCCGGGCGATACTTTGATAAGTATGCCATGGCGCTGATGGGAGCCGTTGCCGTGCAGGTGGCTGATGAGTCCGGCAATGCAGTAACCCTGACACCGGATAACTATGCTCGTCTGGGAGCCCCCCGAGCCGAGGCGCTGGTACAATACCTTTATCGTAGTGGTACCATCAATCTGCAAAGATATCAGCGCGATGTCGGTGGTTATCCTCATTGGCATTCTGAGCAGTTTCCCCAGGCCGGTCACAACGACGCCCTTCACAGAGTGGTGCTCTACATGTTCTATCTCAATGATGTGGCCGAAGGCGGGGAGACTGAATTCTTTTATCAGCAGCGCAAAATTGCGCCAAAGAAGGGCACCATGGTGATAGCCCCGGCGGGATTTACCCATAGCCACAGAGGGAATCGTCCCAAGAGTGATGACAAGTATATTGCCACCTCCTGGATCATGTTTAACCGCGCCGAGCAACTTTATGGGCCAACCCGGCGCTGAGACTCACTGCATGGGAATTTGAATGCGGAAGCGGGCACCTTCCAGATCTGAATCCTCAATGCTGAGGGTGCCGCCGTAACTGCTGACGATTTCATTACATACCGCCAGACCAATTCCCTGTCCCGGTGACTGGGTATCGGCGCGCACGCCGCGCTGGATGATCTTCTGTTTAAGGCTCTCATCAACACCTGGGCCGTCATCTTCTACCAGTATCTGCAGTATGTTGCCTTGATAACCGGCACTGACGCGAACGGTTGAGATACACAGGCGGAACGCATTTTCCATCAGGTTGCCGAACAGCTCCATCAAGTCGCCCTGATTGCCGGGAAACTGCAGCTCTTCCTCTATTTCTGCGCTGAACTTCACCTGTTTGTCACGGTATACCTTAAACAGCATCTGTGCCAGTTGCTCCACCAGAGGGGCAATCGGAGTCTGTTCCTGCTTGAGGCCTTTGCGTCCCAGCATGGCGCGCTTGAGCTGATATTTCACCAGCTGATCCATCTGGCTCACCTGTTCCATGATTTTTTCGCTGCTGGCCTGTTTGTCCAGGCTGGCATCATCTGTGATGGCATGCACGGCGGCGAGACGGGTCTTGAGGCTGTGGGCCAGGTCATTCATGGCATTTTGATAGCGCTGTTGTTGGGCGCTGGATTGCTGCAGCAGTTGGTTGAGAGCTTGGGTGACGCCTTCAAGCTCCACAGGATAACCGCCCGAGAGTGACTTGGACTTACCGTTGATGATGGATCTCAACTCATTTCGCATCTGTACCAGTGGCCGCATGCCCCAGTAAGCGGCGCTGATAAGCAGTACCAGCGCCAGTGCCAACACCAGTGCCAGGCGAATATAGGTGCGTTTGGCAAATTGGCTGTATTCCTGCTCCAGTTTGGCCGCATCCTTGAGCACCAACAGGTTGTAGTGAATACCGGCGATATCGACCGACAGCAGATAGGCAAAATAGGCGCGATTATCGGCCATGTTGAGGTAGTAGGGGGGCGCTTCGTTGCGGATTTCATTGAAACGTTCACAGGTATCGAACAGGCCTCTGTCCACCGCCAGCGACGAGGTCCATACCTGCTTGAACTTCTCATCACAGGAGGCGATGACATAGCGCTCCTGTTTGTTGTTCTCCTCAAGCCAGGAGCTGGTGTCCGGTATCAGGTCGTGCTCCCTGAGCTCGGCAGCCACCTGAGGGATTTCGGCTATCAGCTGCGCCGTCTCTTCGTTATAGCTGTTTTGCGCATGCAATATGTTGACCATCCAGGCCAAGCCAAAACCGACCACGGCAATGATCGATAACGAAGTGAGAAACATCCGCGTCAGCAGGCGTTTCTTGGGTTTTATTCTCAATTGCATGGCAGGTTGAATTTGTACCCCTGGCCTCTGATGGTCACTATTGGATTTTCGATACCGTCACGGGTCAACTTCTTGCGCAGTCGGCTCACCATCACCTCAATGGTGTTGGGATCGCCTTCCTTGTCGCCGTAAATAACGTCCAGCAGGCGCTGTTTGGCGACTACTTCATGGTTGTGACGCATCAGGTACTCAAGAATTTGATATTCGAAGGCGGTAATTTCCATCGGCTCACCGTTCATGGTGACTTGCTTGGCGGCGAGGTCCAACGACAGGTCGCCGCTGTTGATCACCGGCTTGACGAAACCGGCACTGCGACGGACCAAGGCATCGAGACGGGCCACCAGTTCCTCTTTTTGAAAAGGTTTGACCAGGTAGTCATCGGCGCCGGCGTTGAGTCCCTCAACTTTGTCTTGCCAGTTGACCCGGGCAGTAAGGATCAGGATAGGGGCTTTGACATCTTCATCCCGCAGGCGTTGGATAAGCGCAATGCCGTCCTGATCCGGCAATCCCAAATCCACAATGGCGACATCAATGGGGTAGTTGGTCGCCTGAAAAAATCCCTCTTTGGCTGTTCCCGCCACCTGGACCTGATTTCCCAATTCTCCCAGTTGTACCTTGAGGTGATGGGAGAGCAAGGGATCGTCTTCAACAACCAAAATTCTCATATTCTTTACGCCTTTAACTGAAATCCAAACAGTGTACGCAGTTCCCTGGAACAGCTCAAGCCGAGGGGCTAAATCAAGGGCTTAGGCCAAAGACCCGGCTGGCTTAAACAGGGCTATACACTGGCTCGAGTGTATAGCCCTTTTACTTAACCTGTGCTGACCTCTGATGCGGATTGTTGAGTAATTGGTCTAAGAAATGGAAAGGTTGTGGTGAGTTGGTGTTATGACAGGCGACTTCGGTTTCTCGCCAGCCCATTACCACTCCAGGCGCACAGCAGAGTAAACAGGGTAACCCCGCCCATAATGAATGCCAGCCTGAGCCAGGGGGCATCCATGGCCTGGCGCATGGCAACATATTCAAAGCCACTCTTGGCCCATACCAGCAAGGCGCCGGCCAATAGGCCGACTTGCAGGATGCGAACGACAACGGCGCTTTTCACAAACAGCACGGCCGGCGCCAACAGGCAGATAGCGGCGGCGATTGTGTGTGAGTATCTGAGAAAATGGGCTCCCAGCAGCCAATAAGCAAGACAGAGTAAAACAACACGCCACCACATAGAAACCTCGAATCGATTGAGTTGGGGCTATTCTAGTCTGGATTTAAAGTGCATTCTATTTACTGCTTCACAGTTTACCCCCGGAGCTCCAAGGGTTAAGTCCTTCAGGCTTTATACCAAGTTTGTGGCTCAATTGTTCTGCGTCAAGCCGTCAGCAACCTCAGCAGTATGGCAACCGAGACGGCCAGGAAGATAGCGCCGCAAAGGTAGTCTATGTAATGGCCAAAGCGCAGCAGGCGTTGCTGCACCCGGGCGTGAGACAGCAGCATGGCCAGCATGGCAAACCAGATAACCGAGAGCAGCGGCAGTAATATGGCGGCCAATAGCTTGGTCTGGCTGTTGACCTCCGGGGTGATAAGGGTGGAAAACAGCGTTAAAAAGAACACCAACGCCTTGGGGTTGAACAGGTTGGTCGATAACCCAAGCAGCAACCCGGCGGCGGCAGACATGGTGTTATCGCTCGCACTTTTACCTGGCTCATTGTCTACCCTGTTGTTTAACTCCTCGGACTGCATGACTTGTGTATCATTGATTGCTGCCCGGCTGGTTGGCAATTCATTGGTTTGAGCTTCAGCGAGTGGTCTTGCCGCCAAGGCGCGTTTAAGCCAGGCCTGAACACCAAAAGCTCCCAGTCCCATCCAGCCCAGATAAAGGGCGCCAAAGAGCTGCACCAGCACAAACAGGGTATGCGAGCTTTGAATGGCCAGGCTGACACCTGTGAGGCTCAGGACAGTGTGCACCAATATCGCCAGAGAGATGCCAACGGCGGCCGCCAGTGCGGTGCTGCGCTGCTCTCGGCTGGCAATTTTCAGGATCAATGCAAAATCCGGCCCCGGGCTCGCCAATGCCAGCAGGTGAATGGTGCCCAGGGTCAGCAAAAGATGCAGATCTGTCATAGTCAACTCTATCCTGTAGTGCCTCATTAAGACGAGGCTGAAAGTGTTTGGGTATATGGGTAAAAATGCTCAGCCACCAGAGAGGGGCGTGTGGCATTCACAGCATGCGCCGCTGAAACGCTTGTGGAGAAAGCAGGAAGGCACGCTTGAAGGCCTTGTTCAGATGGCTCTGATCGAAGAAGCCGACTTGCTGCGCCACCGAAATCACACTGTCTCCCCTGAGCAGGGCTTTCTTGGCATATTCCAGGCGGATCCGCTTTAAATAGGCATGTGGCGTCATGCCGGTTCTCTGGCGAAACTGCCTAAGCAGTTGGTATTGGCTGAGATCCAGCTCCTTGGCAAGCTGCGGCAACCTAAATGGCGCACCGGGATCGGCATGAAAGGCTTCTCTTAACCTATCGAGCTGACTCTGACTCAAGGCATGGTGCTGTCTCTCTGTATTGAGCTGGCGGCCATGCAGGCGCATCAGTTTTTCCAAAAAGGCGATAACCGCTGCTTCGGGAACCAGGAGATCATTGGCTGCTATGGGTTGGGTCAGCAAATGGTGCAGCTGGCAAAATTCCCGATACAGCGCCGGATGATGCAACATAGGCGCGGCAAAACTGAAATATCCCAGGCCGAGATCCCGCGCCAGTTGTTGCAGCCAGTCATGGGGCAGGGACATTACCAGGGCACAATAACCCTGTTGTTCGCTGCTCTGGCCATCATGGCTGCTGTCGGGATCCAGGGTCGACAGCCAATTGGGTCTCAGGTGCCAGGTTTGGCCACGGTAATGAAAGTCCTGGCCGCCGTGACTGACCACACCGATATGAAAGTCCAGATGAACATGGGGCTCGAAGTGAAAATGTTGAAAACTGGCCCGACTGATCTCCAGTTCGGGATGGGATGGGGCGCGCCAGTAATGGATTTTCTCCTCGTGCATCTTGCTATCCTGGGTAAGAATTTATGTTATCTTAGCGGTCGGTGATCCAGGCCGCCTAGTAAATTATTGCACGGCCGGTATCAAAGTCAGACCTATAAATACCGATAACAGATTGGAGCCCACTGTGAAAGGACAGATCTTAAGAGAAATGAAAGTACTGAGTGCTATTGAACCTGAATATGAGGTGGAAAGGCGGGTAGCATTTCTCAAGGCCAAACTGCAGGAGGCTCACTGCAAGACTCTGGTACTGGGGATCAGTGGCGGGGTCGATTCTTCCCTGGCCGGGCGCTTATGTCAGTTGGCGGTAGATTCGTTAAATGAAGGCAAAGCCGAGGCTGAGTACCTTTTTGTGGCCATGCGTTTACCTTACCTTGAACAGCGCGATGAACATGAGGCGCAGCAGGCGCTGGCATTTATCCGCCCCAGCAAACTGGTGACTGTGAATATTCATGACGGGGTTAGCGGCATTCATCAGCATGTACTCAGTGGCTTTGACCGCGCTGAACTGGCGCTACCGGATGCCAACAAGGTTGATTTTGTGAAGGGTAATGTCAAGGCCAGAATGCGGATGGCAGCCCAATACGAGGTAGCTGGCTTACTCGGGGGCCTGGTGGTCGGTACAGATCACAGCGCCGAAAATGTCACAGGTTTCTATACCAAGTGGGGCGATGGTGCTTGCGACTTGGCGCCGCTTTTTGGCCTGAATAAGCGTCAGGTCAGGCAGTTGGCCGCCTTCCTCGGCGCCTCGGAAACCCTGGTCCGCAAGGCGCCAACGGCGGATCTTGAGTGTGACAACCCTGGGCTTGAGGACGAAGTCGCCCTTGGGCTGAGTTACGATCAGATAGACGACTTCCTTGAGGGCAAGCCGGTTTCCGCCGAGGTGGAAAGCAGGATCATAGCCATCTACAAAGCCACGCAGCATAAGCGCAGGCCTATCCCGACCATTTACGATTAACCGCTCAAATTGAATCGTAAAACGCCGCGTTAATCGCGGCGTTTTCTTTATGGGTTGCAGTGCAGCGCTTGGCGCAGCAGCAAAATACTGGCGTTGGGAAACTGGCGGTAATCCAGGTAGGGGACTTTCCAGCGCCACTGATCCAGCCGCTGTACCCCAGAGGCACCGGTGAGCTTCTGTCCGGCATCGTCGGCGATATTGAGTTTGTCGGCGGCTTCATTGCCGGCGATAAGAGCTATGCCGCTATCAGTTACTAGCTCGGTCGCGCCTATCTCAAGCGCTACCTGGGACAAGAGCCCCTGTTGCAGAAAACTACGCCAGTCGTCATCCGGGGCAAATATCTTGGCGCAGATCACCAGGATTTTGCGCCAGTGGTTGGAGTTGGCGGCTATCAAGGCCGCGGCGGCATCGCTCTGCTGCCAATGCCAGTCAAGCGGCAGTGTTGGCGGGTTGGGCAGATAAACCCGCGCTTTGGCCAGGTCGTTACCAATACGCAAAGGAAATGAAGGCGTTGAGTGTGCGTGCACGTTTGCTCTCTGTTAGACTTTTATGCCAATGAATCTCAGTGTAATGCCATTCCAGCGTCGCCACTTTGGGGCAGTTCAAGGTAAAGGTCAATGAAAACTCTGCTTATCAGTTCGGGGAAACAGCTCTCTATCGCGCTTTTTTATGCTTGCTTCGGTATAGGGCTGGCGTTGACTGTAACCGGGATCTGGCTACTCAATGGCCGCGCCGATTTAAGTCCTTGGCATACCCATTTTCTGAGCCATGAGTTTGATCGCCACAAGGGAGTCGAGGACTTCGGTGATTATCTCAAGTTGGAGCAGCAGCTGTTTACCGAGCTTGATCAGGAACTTGGCAAGCTTTCCGGTGGCATCAGTTCCCCCATCAATCGTTATCACAGTGGCAGCATAGCGGATCCCAAGCGCTGGGCTTTGCCTTGGAATCAAAGTTTTGAGTGGGCCAATGCGGACGCGCAGTTCGGGCTCTTGTTGCTTCATGGTATGTCAGATTCACCCTACGCCATGCATCAGTTTGCCGAGCAGTTCAAGGGGCGCGCTCATGTGTTGGCATTGAGGCTACCGGGACATGGCACTCTGCCATCAGGCCTGGTGCGCCTGGAATGGCAGGATCTCGCCGCTGCCGTCAGGCTGGCCAGTCGCCATATGAGCCAGGTGCTAAACGGCAAACCTCTCTACGTGATAGGTTATTCCACCGGTGCCAGTTTGGCACTCAACCATGAGTTGGAAAACCTTCACAGCGGCCGGCCCACGGACTATGAAAAGGTGGTGATGCTGTCACCGGCCATAGGTTTGGCCCCCATGGCCGTGGGCGCGCAGTGGCAGTCGCAGCTGGGCTATATTCTGGGGCTGGAGAAACTCAGCTGGAATACTATCTCACCCGAGTATGACCCTTTCAAATACAGCTCTTTTGCCGTTAATGCCGGTGATGTGGTTTATCGCCTGGCGCAGCACAACAGTCAGCGTTTGTTGGCTTTGCCTGAGGATAAAAAACGCCAGTTGCCGCCGATTTTGGCGTTTCAGTCGTTGGTGGATGATTCGGTATCGACGAAAGCTGTGCTGGAGAACCTGTTTCTGCAACTGCCCAAGGGAGCCAATGAGCTGGTGATCTATGATATGAACCGCAGTCAAGTGAACCTCAGCATGACACCTGTTGATCCGCTGGCGGAAATCAGCGGCATACTGGCGCGAACCAACCTGACTTTCCGGGGAACTTTGATTGAGAACCAGGTGGGCTTTAGCCATTTGGTGCAGGCCAGAGAGTTTGGTACTCATACCGGAGTGGAAAAACTCGACTTCAAATGGCCCGTGTCTGTCTATTCCCTGTCTCATGTGGCCTTGCCGTTTTCTGCCAGCGACAGCCTGTATGGCAATCAGATGCCAAACAGTATGGAGCGCATTCAAATTGGCGCCGCAGCGTCCCGAGGGGAGCGCGGTGTCATCAGCATTCCGGCTGCGGATATGCTGCGCCAACGTTGGAACCCTTTCTTCGATTATCAGATGCAGCGGATTGAAGCCTTTTTCAGTCAAGATCCTGAGCCGACAGAGTACAGATGACCCGGTTGCGCCCCTCGCTTTTGGCCTGGTACAGGTTGGCATCGGCTTCTTTCAACCATACCTCGAGAGATGAGCTGTAGGAGGCGTTGGCAATCAGGGCGCCGATACTGACAGTGACACTTATTAGGCGTTGATCTTCGGGGTTGATGATCTCAAGCTCGGCAATGGCCTGACGAATTTCATTCAGAAACTGCTCTATCTTGAGTGGGTTGCACATGGGCAGCAGTAACAATAACTCTTCACCGCCATAACGGCTGATAAGATCCGAGTCGCGCTTGAATTTTGTCTTAAGTAAATCGGCAACCTGTTTCAAGGTCTCATCGCCGCCCAGATGACCATATTCATCATTGACCCGCTTGAAAAAGTCCAGATCCATCAGCACCACGGCTATGGCTTCGTGATTGCGCTGACACAGACCCTGCAATGTGGCGAAACTCGCTTCGGCATGGCGTCTGTTGGCAAGTCCTGTGAGTGGATCTGTCTGGGCCAACTGTTTGAGTTTACGGTTGGCCTGCTCAAGCTCCAGAGTTCGTATGATGACTTTTTCCTCCAGATCCAACTGATGCGCCATCAGTTGGCGTTGGCTTTCCTTGAGCTCACTGTAGAGATGGCTTACTTCCACGGGCACATTGTGGCCATCGAGTAACTTATCCTCGGTAAGACGTTTACCCTTGTTGAGCTGCTTTGAAATCAACTCCAGCGGCATGGTCAGGTGTTGCCCCACCACCCTGGCGACCAGCAGCGACAAGAGTAAAAACAGCAACAGTAGAGCAAAAGTGAACATAAACTGGCGCTCTACTTCGTACAGCAATGGGGCGTAAGGGTTGAGCACAAAAATTTGCCAGTTGTTTGGCAGGCGATAGTGGCTGTAAACATATTCCGGGCTGTCATTATCCAGTGCCTTTAGGTTGAGCATGGGCAATAAAGAGCTGTAGTGCTTGCCACTTTGGCGATAGTTGAGTCGCTCGAGTTTTGGCAAGGCCAACGCCCTGGAGGCATAGATAAGGCGCATGTTCTCATCGACAATAAACATCAACTGGTTGGTTTGTCCAAGAAAGTCATTATCCAGTTCGCTGAAACGATTGAGGTTGAGTGAGCCTTCCAATACGCCGATAACTTGTGGGCCTGTGGCGAGATACAGTGGGCTGCTGATGGCGACTATGGCATCTGAGCCGAAGCCCCGGCCGAGAAATACCGGTGAGACATAGAGGCGCTCGTTGAAAAACGCCTGCTGGAAATAATCCCTGTCATCTATACGAAAATGATTTCCTTCAAGGCCCTGAAGCCTGCTGACAGGGCTTGCCTGCACTATGCTGCCTTCGGGATCGGCAATCAACATGGTTAAAAATCCCGGATTGAGTTTGTGCAGCCGCGACAGCATCCGCTGCAATTCATCGGGAGTGGGTGAACTGTGTTTGATAAGCTCGGCGGCAGTGGCTATAACCGACTTATGCCGCTCGAGATAATGCTCTACCGCCAGGCCGATATTTTTGGCGGTTTCATGTAAGTGTTTACCCAGGGTCTGTTGCTGCTTGTTGACCCAGTAATAATTGAATACCAGGGTAGAGATCATCAGGCTCAGGTTAAGCAGCAGTAAAAAGCTGTAAAAGAGTTGGTTGCCAAAGCCACTGCGCTTGGCGGGTAACTGACGAGCAATCAGGCGTGTCAATGCAGGGATTAACAATACAATCAAGCACCCCAGGGTGATATAGACCATGGCATTGACCGATTGCTTGATCACCACAAATGGAATGTATTCAGAAGGTAAGTCGCTGAAAAAGTGGAGATAACCATAAATAAGTGGCATGCCCAGCAACAACCAGAAGCCGACACCCGCGTAAAATACCGGCCAGCACCTGAGCCTGGCACACCCCAGTGCCAGGGCCTCAAGGCAGAAAAGTAGATAAACGTGCGGGCTGTCCCATTGCAGCATCAGCGAGGTGACGCTGATGGTGGCGGCGAGCAGGGCATACCAAGGCCCAAGTAAGATGGCAACAATCACATAGAGGGTATTACCCAACACCAGCTGCACATTGGCAAACAAGGGAATAGGGAAGCTGTTACAGGCAAAGCCTATCAGGCCGGCCATCAGACTCAGCAACAGTGGTTGTCGATACCAGGGCAAGTGGGTCAAGTCGGTTTCAACTCCTGTCTGGAGTTAACGAATGGTTAATGACAAATGCTAGAGCTAAATGGTTTATTTAACAATAATTTTTGAATATTTGTCTTGAGCGCTACCCAATACCTGTTTTGAATCGGTACTCGCCAAGGTTAGCTGTGGTGGCGGTTTTGCATAAAAAGGGATGGTTGGGTGGTCAAACAGGGCAAGCCGATAAAGATGAATAGCTGAAGATAGCGGCCGGAAAAAGCATCAAGGCGCCCTTGAACAATGAAAGCGCCTTGATGTGTTTAACAGTCTTATTCGCCCTTGAGGCGTCGGTCCAGTTGATCTTTTAAGTTGGCGGGCACGCCTTTGATCAAAATGGTATCCGAGATAGGGTCGTAGATGACCCGTTCGCCCAGATGTGAGCTGTCAAAGCTCAGGGTCAGGCCGCCGCCGGTGCCGGAGAATTTCTTCAACTGCCTCAGGGTGGATTTATCGGCCGGAAACTCCTCTTCCAAACCGTAATCACCGCCCACGGCAAAGTCATAGAAGGAATCCATGCCGGATTCTGCCAGTTCATCGGCCAGATCCTTGAGCATGACTTCACTGCCGCTGTCGACCTGGGAGGTGCAGTATTCAAACACCCGGTCGCGGCAGGTTTGACGCTCTTCTTTGGTCAGTTCACCGCCACCGACAAAGTCTTCCACCGCCTGCATCAGGGTCTTGCTCTGCTGCTTGGGGTTAACCCCTTCGACGCAGCCCATAAAGTCGAGGAAGAAGTCGGCCACCTTGCGACCGGCTCTGCCGCGGATAAAGGAGATATATTTGCGTGACTCACTGTCGGCTTGCCACTCGGTGAGATCGATTCGGGCCGCCAACTGGATATTATTCAGATCCAGATGGTCGTTTTGCGACAGCTCCATATCATCCAGCACTGTCATTGACGACTTGGCATTCAGCAGTGCCACAAACAGGTAGTCGCTGGCCATAAAGGTATAGCAGGCCAGCAGCAAAAAGCCGCCCTGGCTGAAGTCATACTTGGAGAGTTCTTCCTGCAGCAGTTTGCCGGCAGTTGCTGAGAATTCTACAAAGCCTTGCTGCCCATCGCGATAAGACTTGAGTGCTTCCTTGAAGGCGGGGTTGGCTTCGCCATCATCACCGGGGACGCCAAAATAACCAAAGCCTTTTCCCGCTTTGCTGGAATAGCTTTGGTGCAGCTCATCAAGCATGGTCTCAACGGCCTGGCTGTTCAGCAGTGGTTGAGGGCGCAGACGGCAGCTGAGCTGGCCTTCGCCGTTTTGGGTGATTGCGTGAATAATCGCTTGTTCGACGTGAATACTCATAAGCCCCGATAGTGATACTCTGTTGTAAATCCGCTATTATATGCCGCTAATCCTAATCTGAGTGAATCATTTTTTATTTATGGCTATCCAATCAAAATATACCAATGCTCAAGTTGAATCCCTGATCGCCGAATTGCTGGCTGTGCTGGAAAAGCACCAGGCTCCGACCGATCTTGGCCTGATGGCGCTGGGGAATGCGGCTTCGCATCTGTTATCGACCAAGGTGCCCAAGGAAGCCCGTCAGCAGGTGGCGGAACAATTTGCCAAGGCATTGACACAATCCCTGCGTTGACTTGTAACAACTGAAATGCGCTAAATAGTGGCGTTGTAAGTCAAAAAGCACATAATAGCAATCAATGTAAGATACACAGGCAACTTACAAAAAGCGGATCCATATGGTCGAGCGAACAAAGCAGTTGGGCAAGGATAGGGTTTCACGCCTAATCAATTGGGGGCACTGGTTTGCCTTCTTCAATGGCTTTTTGGCCATGATAGTCGGCAGTCGATATCTGGAAAGTGTCGGCTACCCGGAAACCTGGATTGGTTGGGGTTACCTTGGCGTCAGTACCATAGGCCATTTCAGCTTCCTGGCGTTTATTGTCTATCTGGTGTTGCTGTTTCCCGTTACTCTGTTGTTGCCTTACTCGCGTATCCTTCGGGGATACGCAGCAGTGGTGGCCACCCTTGGCCTGTGTATCATGCTTTATGACACCATAGTCTATGACGACTATGGTATGCATTTGAGTCCCTTCGCGGTCGATTTGGCCTGGGCCGACCTCAACAGTCTGCTGCATGGCACTTCCTATATCGTCACCCCCCTTGGGATCCTCGCTCTGGAGTTGACCGCCGCCAACTTTATCTGGAAGCGGATTGAGAAAATTCAAAAGCGCAATTATGGCAACAAGGTGGTGGCCTTTATCGGGGTTTGCTTTGTCAGTAGCCATCTTATTCATATCTGGGCCGATGCCGCCGATGTCACCGAAATTACCCGTTTCGATGATGCCTACCCGTTATCCTATCCGGCGACGGCGCGCACCTTCATGGAAAATCATGGTATCGATGGCTCCAGCAGCTTGAAGGTGGATACCGAAACCAGCTTTAAATACCCAAGAGCGCCGCTGACCTGCAGCGCCGAAGAACATCCCAATGTGCTGCTTATTGCCATCGACAGCCTCAGGGCCGATATGGCCGACGAGCAGACCATGCCGTTTTTCAGCCGCTACAGCAAACAAAACCATGAGTTTATGAATCACCTCAGTGGTGGCAATACCTACCGCAGCGGCATGTTTTCCCTGCTTTATGGGCTGCAGGGCAGTTATATGGATGCGGTGGAACTCAATTACACCAGCCCCTTGCTGGGGCAGAGCCTCAAGCAGCAGGGTTATAATCTGGGGCTGTTTACCAGCAGAAGCAATTATGCAGAGGCGCGGCCCCAGGCAATTTTCCGCGACTTCGACGCTCATATTGCCGAAGATGAGGGGGGCAGTGCCATGGCCGATATTCAAAATATCGACAGTTTCAAGCAGTGGCGAGCCCAGCAACAAGCCCCTTGGTTTGCGCTTTTGAACCTCAAATCACCGGAAGACTATGATACCCCGGTAGGTTTCCTCGGTGTGCAGACGGTAAAACCCGACAGTGCCCTCAAGCCGGCGCAGAAGGTGTTGTTCAATCAATATCGGCAATCGTTGAACTTTATCGACAAACAGCTGGAGCAACTCTTGTCTGCTATGCCGGAAAATACCCTGGTGATTATCACAGGTGTCAATGGCAAGGTGTTCACCAGTAATGCCGATGAAGCCAGGCGCGACCTGTCACCGGCCAATGTCAATGTGCCTCTGGTGATCCATTGGCCCGTCGGCGGCCACGCCCAGGCTAAATACCGCACCAGCCACTATGGTTTGGTGCCAACCTTGATGAGCCAGGTGCTGGGGTGCAGCAATCCGGCCACAGATTACAGTGCCGGTCGCCATCTGCTGCAACCCGACAGTCTCACTTGGGTCTATGTCGGTGATGCCAGAATTTTTGCCATCTATCAGCAGTCGGAGATCACTGTGATTGACCGTCACGGTCAATATCGTATCTATGACAAGGCTTATCAGAACCGCCTGGACAAGAAGATGAGTGCCCCGGAACTTATCGAAGTGATGCGTGAAGGGCGGCGTTTGTACAACCATTAAGCGCTGCGGATTAAAGACTGTACGATAGAGAAAAAACAGACCACAAACTAGGCAGTTAAACTAAAAATCCTCAGATGTAGCTTGCACAGCCTCGCGACTGTTGATAAAGTTCTGCCTCGTTGAGACGGCACACTGCGCCAGCCGCTCAAGACAAATATCGGTATGTAGCGCAGCCTGGTAGCGCACTGTCATGGGGTGTCAGGGGTCGGAGGTTCGAATCCTCTCATACCGACCACATTCAAAACAAAAAAGCCCAATCTTATGATTGGGCTTTTTTGTGCCTGTCTTTTTGTATCTGTCTTTTTTATCTGTCTTTTTTATCTGTCTTTGGGTAAACAGCGAAGTCAGCAGTCTTGCTGGTTTATGCTGCTGTGCCTGTTAATGGTCAAGGTTCCCAAGCCAGGAGAATGAACGGCGGATAAAGCGGTCGGCATCCCGGGACTGACATTCGCCGTGGGCTATGATGAGTTTCTCCGCTCGCCAGCCAAGTATAGTCGCCAGGGCCTTTCGGGCCTGAGGTTTGCCAAAACTGAAGCTCAGGCGCCAATCCAGAGGTGTCTTGCCGTTAGGGGCCAGTATGCCGCTGATGCTTGCCAGCGGCCTTTGCCAGGCTTTGAAGCACTTGGGCTGAAAGTTCTCAATCAAATCGGTCAGGATCAGTGTGCGGCTGTGGCGATGAAAGAATACAGCCTCCTGCATCACAGGGCTGCCCTGAAACAGGCAGAAGTCCAGCTCGGTAAGCCAAGGGGCATTGTGTTGCGAGTCTGCCAATTCGCTGAGCAGCAGTTGGTCGAAATGCAGATCGCTGCGTTTTTTTGCTAGTTCTTCGGTCGCGTAGCTTAGGGCGTTGGGAAAGGCTTGCTGCCAGTCTTTGACAAACAGATGGTGCAATGAGTTGGGCGCCAGCAGATAGCTGACTTCACCGAGGGCATTGACCTCCTCTAGCAGTTCGCGGCTGAGCTCTATGGGGGAGTGGAGCCAAAGCGTGCCATCATCAAGCCTGACCACTGTCATCCGGGTACTGTAAGGCAGGCCAAAGAAAGGCACTGTCTTGCCTGCAACTATCCAGATGTTATCACCGAAGGGTATGAGTCTGTGATTTGGCATTCCGGCTCCTTGGTCTCACTTCTTCCATGGCATTGTCATCTAACGCCGATGATCCCGCCCATTGTCAATGTTACTCCTGTGGGGCTTTTAATTCCCTCAGGTAGCGGTAAATGGTGTGCACAGAAATATCCAGGCGCTTGGCGGCCACCTGGGCACTGTCCTTGAGCTCAAAAATACCGGCATCGAAGAGGCGAGTCACTATTTCACGGCTCTTTTTCGATGGCGGGATCAGTTCACTGTGGCGTACTTCCTGGTTGACCTTGTCTATGGTGCTGTGCAGCGCCTCTTCGATATTACGGGCAAAGACTTCCGATGTGCCACTGCTCTCTGTGAGCGGACATTGCTGCGGCAGCATGGAGCGCAGTACAGACATCAAGGGCGCATCCATATCCGTATTGATACACAAAAGGCCTATGGCCATCTGCTTTTCGTTGCGAATAACGGTAGTGATGGATTTCAAGGTCTTGCCGTTGCTGCTCTGGCTGAGATAGGCCTCGGAAATATCGTGGCCGCTCTTGAGCTTTTCCAATGCCAGATTGGTAATGGGAGCGCCGACACTGCGGCCGGTGACATGGCCATTGGCTATTTTGATGATTGAAGGGTGGTCTCGGTCCAGACTGTGCAAAACCACTTCTGTGTGTTGCCCATACATGGTGGCTATACCATCGACCACATTTCCCATGGCGTTGAGTATGTCCATATCTTTGGGGGTCAACTTATGAAGTTTCACAGCTATCCTCTTGCGATGGCCCGGCAATTGCCGGGCGTCGGAGATTAGGCAGACATAATACTGATAATGGTACTGTCGGTCGACACCATTCCATCACAGATCATCTGTCCCAGATTCTTGATTGTTTGTTCGACATCGGCGGCGACTATGCCCTGAGTCGATACGGCATGCTGATTGAGTGCCATCAAAAACGCCCTGACTGCCGTGCTTGATGAGGTACTGACCTTCATGGCGCAGGAGGCTTTGGCGCCGTCACAAACCATGCCGGCACTGTCACTGATAACGTTCTGAATGGCGTAGCAACCTTGCTCAAAACTGCCTCCGGCGAGATAAACCATGGCCATGGCAGCGGCGGCACTGGTCACTGTATTGCCGCAAAAAGCTGACAGTGGCGGATAGTGGGACTTGATATAAATCGCGCCCAAGTGGCTCATGATGAGTGCCCGGGCCAGCTGCTCTTCACTGCAGTTGAACTTCTTGGCCGTTACAACCACAGGCACAGTGGCGGCTATCCCCTGGTTGCCACTGCCAAAATTGCTCATGGCCGGCAGGGTGGCGCCACCCATGCGGGCATCAGAAGCCGCGGCCGTATACATGACTATGGAGTTGAGCAGGTCATCACTCAGCAAGCCGGTATCTATGTTTTTCTTCAGCGTTCTGCCCACCTCCAGGCCATAGGCCGAATTCATGCCTTCGTCGGACAAACGGGAATTTAGATCCGATGCCGCCAGAATAAATCTGATCCGGTTAACATCTATCCCGGTGGCAAACTCATATATTGAGGCGATGCTGATATCGACCCCGTCGCATACCGAAGCGGTACTGCCCTTGGCAGAGGCTTCTGCCCGATACAATAGTTGGCCGTCGAGCCATTTCTCGGCAATTCGGGTATGGCTGCCACTGATAACGATTTTGGCCTGGTGCTTGTCGTTGGCAGCTGTCACAGCGCAGTAAATAAACTCGTCGGCCTGAATGCGGCATACCTTGACCTTACCTGCGTCAATAAGCGCCTGGGCCTCGGCCACTTGTGCCGGGTTGATATTCGCCAGCACTTCAAGGCCTGCATCGGCATCGCCCCCAAGGGCTCCTGCCGCTGCGGCAATGGCCAGGCCTATCTTGCCTGTGCCGGGAACAAATACTCCCATGGAGTTTTTGTAGAGGTTGTCCGAAACCTGAACTTCCAGGCTCAAAGGCTTGGCGCCCAAGGTTTCGGCTGCAACGGCCGCGGCATAAGCCGCCGCGATAGGCTCGGTGCAGCCCAGCGCGGGACGCACAACTTGATTAAGGATATCTATATATTGTTGCCACTGTGGTTTCATCACTAGGTTCCACCGAGTCTGGTTTAAGGATTGATATGGGCAATGGCTTCGACTTCCACCAAGGCGCCCATGGGCAGATCTTTCACCGCAAAACAGCTGCGGGCAGGGCAGTCTTGCTTGAAGAAGGTCTTGTAGACTTCGTTGAAGGCGGCAAAGTCATTGATGTCGGATAGATAACAGGTGGTTTTGAGCACGTTTTGCAGGCCACTGTTGGCGGCTTCAAGCACATATTGCAGATTCAAAAGCGATTGGCGGGACTGTTCACTGATCCCACCTTCGACCAAAGCACCTTGTTCACAGCAGACTGGCAGCTGGCCTGAGGTGAAAAGCAGCTCACCATAAGCGGCTGCATGAGAATAGGGGCCTATGGCTGCGGGGGCTTTGTCTGCATTGATAGTCTTTTTCATGATATTCCTTGCAAATATATTTGAGTAACAAGCGATTTTGTCTGCACAATTATTTGCAAATAGGCTTCTTCTTGCAAATTTATTTTATAAAAAGGTGGGCTGTAATTGCTTTTAGTGTGACGTTGATCTTATAAGTTGGCGGTTTTGTGGTTAAATTCTCGGCATCAGCAAAAGTTGCAAAAATCTGGTTGCTGCTGTCAGTTGGTTCAAATATATTTGCAAAAAATAACATGTTGGGTATCCAACAATAACTAAGGTTGTTATATGAAAACTGACACTTTGACATCAGAGTGGGGCGCAACAATTACTCGGGAAGACACGCAGGCCTGGAAGGAAGCGACCCGATTCGACAGTACTGACTGGGGCTGGATCATCATGTCCATCGGCATGGCCATAGGCGCGGGCATAGTATTTTTGCCTGTGCAGGTGGGGTTGATGGGATTATGGGTGTTTCTTTTGTCTGCCGTGGTGGGTTATCCGGCCATGTACATGTTTCAGAAGTTGTTTATCAATACCCTGGCCGAGTCCCGCGAATGTCAGGATTATCCCAGTGTGATCAGTGGCTATCTGGGGAAAAACTGGGGCATATTTCTCGGCGCACTCTACTTTGTCATGTTGGTCATCTGGGTGTTTGTCTACTCGACGGCGATCACCAATGACAGTGCCTCTTTCCTGCAGAGTTTTGGAGCTACCAAGAGCCTGCTGTCTGAAAACCCCTTCTATGGTCTGGGGCTTATTTGTCTTCTGGTCGCATTGGCCTCCCGCGGCGAAAACCTGTTATTTAAAATTTCTACCCTTATGGTGCTCACCAAGTTGGGTGTGGTGGCGCTGCTTGGCTTAATGATGGTCGACAAGTGGGATATCAATAATGTCGGTGCAGTGCCCACTACGACTCATTGGATCCGTGATGCCGTGGTGATGTTGCCCTTTACCTTGACTTCCATTCTGTTTATCCAGAGTCTAAGCCCCATGGTGATCTCTTATCGTTCGCGGGAGAAGTCGATTGAAGTGGCGCGCTTCAAGGCGATGCGAGCCATGAATATTGCCTTTGGTGTGCTGTTTGTTACTGTGTTCTTCTACGCCGTTTCTTTCACTCTGGCGATGGGCCATGAGCAAGCTGTGAGGGCCGAGCAGGAAAATATCTCTGCCTTGGCCATGGTGGCTCAAGGTATGCCTGGCCAGACGCTGAAACTCCTGAGCCTGACGCTGAACATCTTTGCCGTGATGACGGCTTACTTCGGGGTGTATCTGGGTTTTCGGGAGGCGTGCCAGGGGATCACCATGAACCTACTGCAGCGGGTTATGCCCAAGGAGAAGATCAACGCCAAGCTGGTGGGGTATGGCATCATGGTATTCACCATACTGCTGTCCTGGGGTGCGATTGTGCTGAATGCCCCTGTGCTGAGTTTCACCTCCATCTGCAGCCCGGTATTCGGTTTGGTGGGCTGTCTGATCCCTGCCTATTTGGTTTACCGGGTACCTTCGCTGCACAAATATAAGGGCTTAGGCCTGTACGTGATTATCGCCACTGGTATCTTGCTGTGTATCTCGCCCTTCCTGGCGTTCAGTTGATAGATGCAATTTGCTTTAAGAACGCAGTCTTAAAATCAGTGCCAAAGAGCCCCGCAAATGCGGGGCTCTTTGAGCTTCAGGCGGCAGACTCAGGCTTGGTCCTGCTGCTGCAAAAACTCATGAAACTCCTCTTCATAGAGACGGAACAGCACCAAGGTAACGGCAAAGATGATCGGGCCGTAAATCAGACCGATTAGACCAAATAGTTGCAAGCCACCCAGCAAAGAGAAGAAAATTAACAGGGTGCTCATTCCGGCAGAACCCTGCATCAGAATCGGCCTCAGGAAGTTGTCAATGGAGCCAACCACCAATATGCCCCAGGCGCAAAGGAACAGCCCCCAGCCCCAGTCTCCGGTCAATGCCAGATAGAGTGCCGCCGGCACCCAGATAAGTGCGGTACCCACCACAGGAATAAAAGAGGCGAATGCCATCATGGAGCCGAGGAACAATCCCGGCAGGCCGACTATGGCCATGGCAATACCACCGGCAAAACCCTGTGCCAAGGCGGTCAGGAATGAGCCGAGTACCGCCGACTTGGCGACTTTTTCCACCTCATCGAGAATTTTGTCTTCCTGGCTGCGGGACAGGGGGATCACGTGTCTGAGGCTGGCAATAATCTGTTCATTGTCCCTGAGGAAGAAAAACAGTACGAACAGCATCAGGGAGAAATTGACAAAGAAACCTGTGATATTGCCGAGCAATGCCGTGCTCAAACCAACCAGACGGGTGCTGAGCTCCGTAAGCGCTGCGGTGGCTTTTTGCAATATCTCCTGCGGCTCTATGCTGTCAAACGGTAGCCATTTATTGGCCAGTGCCAGTGCCGACTGTACCCAAGGATGTTCCAACAGCTCCTTGGCACCACCATGGGTCAGCCATTGATAGGCATGGGTGGCAGAGCTGACGCCCTGTTCAATCACGGAAATCAGCATGAATAGCAAGGGGATTAAGATGATCACCGTCAGCAAGATGCAGGAAAGCAATGCACTCAGGTTGGGATGTTTGGGGAGTTTCGCTTCTATGCGCTTGTGCACAGGCAAAAACAGCAAGGAGACGATAAATCCCAGCAGTATCGCCCCCAGATAGGGAGCGACCAATAGATAACAAGCGTAGGCAGCAATGGCCAACGCGGCGAGGATCAACCAATGGCGGGGTTCAACCCGAAAACGTACGGACACGGGAATTCCTTTTAATCAAGAGTGTGTTGAATTTGCCATCTGCAGGGAAGGGCATGGATTATAGACTCATCGGCCTGTTGCCAAGGGCTCCAGGCTTTTAAGCCAAGCATATCCGGGACTTGCTTGTACCTTCTCCTGCCTGTCCGGGCGACCCAGACTCGGTTACAGCGGAAGTTATTAAACCACGGAGCGACGGGGCAAGAGAAGCACAGCTTGGTTGATAAGGGGGATTGGCGCTGGTTTTGTATGCTATGCGTTGCCGCCGGTGCCGTAGGGGGCGGATACTGGGGCAAAATGCTTGTCAAACTTAGGTTTTAGTCGCATTGCCGCATAACTGGCGGAATAGACTTTTAGAACCGTTTTTTATAGGCTAACTCATTGAAATTAGGAAACGAGCGTTAATCCCGTTAGCAATAAACCTATAGCAGATAGGAACAGTTGTAAGGCTATGTTTAGACCATAAGCCGCTGTTAACTGGTATGCAGACTGAGAAAATAAATTAACCATGAATCTACTTTTTGTATGCAGTGAGAATCGCTTGCGAAGCCCTACCGGAGAAGAGGTTTTCTCTGCATTTGAGGGGATTTACGCGATTGGAGCCGGTACAAAGGAAGGTGTGAATAAGTCCTCGCGGCACTCTGGCTTACACAGCAATTGGCGTTCAAGGCATCTGACTGAAGGCATGCCGGGGCCTGTCGAAGTCGGATAACGCAGAGAGCCTGTTGCTGTGAAAGCCCCGAAGGGCGTGGCTTACAGACTTGCCTGCTGTGTTGTGCTTCTTACGAAGGACTAGGGCCATTTGCTGCGAACCACGCCTTGCATCCAGGCCCGTAAGCCGACGCAGAGCACGCATGGGACTTGTTCGCACCTTCCCTAATGCCGAAACTGTGGTAAGTGGCGATCTTATTCAATGGGCTGACTTTATCTTTGTCATGGAAAAGTCTCACAAGATTAAGGTCGCAAAGAAGTTTAAGGAGCTTCTGAAAGGCAAGAAGCTTGTGTGTCTGGATATTCCTGACAATTACCAGCGGATGGATCCTGCTCTTGTGACCTTACTTAAAAATAAGGTTGCCCAGCATGTTCGATTATCTTAGAAAATAATAAAAATCATGAACTTGCTATGTTAAGGCCTTAAATTCCGGAAAAGATAGCAACTGGCATAGCTTCAGTTTACCGAATTCATTATGCATTGACTTGAAATAAACAAGATATTGACCAGCATCACGCATACTTGTGTCTATGTAAAAAGGGCTCCTTCAACGGAGCCCTTGGTTTAGCGATTAACTGCGATTAAGTGCGACTAAAAGTGAGGCGTTGGCCCAGGGTATTGTCGATAAAGCGACTGCCGTCAAACAGTTGGTTACCATTGACCCAGGTACCACTGATAGATGCGGCAAACTTGTGGCCGGTAAAGGGCGACCAACCGCAGTGATAGCGGGTGTTTTCCAGCGTGGCCTCGAAAGGCTTGTTGAGATCCACCAGTACCAGATCCGCCAGATAGCCTTCGCGCAGATAGCCCCTGTCTTTGAGTTCAAAGCGCTCGGCCACCGCATGGCTGGTCTTTTGGACGATTTTTTCCAAACTGAAGTGCCCCTTGGCATGCAGATCCAGCAGGCCGAGCAGTGCATGTTGCACCAGCGGCAAACCGGACGGCGCCTTGAAATAGCTGTCGGCTTGCTTCTCTTCCCAGGTGTGCGGCGCGTGATCTGTGGCGATAATGTCAATGATGTCGCGATTGACGGCATCTATCAGTGCCTGTTGATCGGCAAGGGTCTTGATGGCCGGGTTACACTTTATCTGGCTGCCGAGGCGGGCGTAGTCACTGTCGTTGAACGAAAGATGGTGTACACAGACTTCGGCGGTAATGTTGGCACCCTTGAGTTGTGCCAGTTGCTTGGCCGGCTCAAACAGATAGAGTTCGTCGGCGGTGGTTAAATGCAGTACATGCAGGCGTGCCTTGTGACGGATGGCCAGTTCGGTCGCCAGTTGAGATGACTTGAGGCAGGCTTCACGGGAGCGGATTTCGCCGTGCAGCTCCATAGGTATGGCATCGCCGTATTTTTCACGCATGGCGGCTTCATTGGCGGCTATGGTGGGGCTGTCTTCACAGTGAGTGGCAATGACCACAGGAGAGTTGGCGAAGATGCCGTCAAGAGTGGCACTGTTATCCACCAACATATTGCCGGTAGAGGCGCCCATAAAGATTTTTACACCACAGGCCTGGTTGGGATCGAGACGTTTAATCTCTTCCAGGTTATCGTTGGTGGCGCCGAGATAGAAAGCAAAGTTGGCCAATGAACTTTGAGACGCGCGGGTATACTTGTCTTCCAGCGCCTGCAGATTGGTGGTTTGCGGGTTAACATTGGGCATTTCCATAAAGCTTGTGATACCCCCGGCCACGGCGGCGCGGGATTCACTGGCGATGGTGCCCTTATTGGGGAAACCCGGCTCACGGAAATGCACCTGATCGTCGATCATCCCCGGCAGCAGGTGTTTACCCTGAGCATCTATGACCTGAGCCCCTGCCGGAGCCGTGATCTGGGAGGCAATCTGGCTGATGCGGCCGTTGTCGATCAGCAGATCCTGAGTACGGATTGTTCCTTCATTAACCAATTGGGCGTTGCAGATGAGGGTTTTCATAGGATACCTGATTAGCGTTATTAATATTGGCAGTGACTTGCGTATAATACCGGAAACTCAAGCAAAAAGCTGTGGAGCTTTTGGACAAGATCACAGACTTTTTGCGAAAGATACGTCAAGTGCCGATACCCTGGCCGGTATCGGTTCAATCGGTGCCAATATCGGCCGGCCGATAACACATGGGTGGACTGTTTATCTGCCTGGGAGCGAGAATGCAATTATTTGTCAAAGATTTAACTGTGGTTGATTTTTCTTACCTGTGCCCGTTTCGCGGCATGGTTGGCGAAAGTTGGATAGTCGATGTGCTGCTCGACGGTGGCCTGGATGAGCAAAACATGTTGCTCGACTTTTCCAAGGTCAAGCGCACCATAAAGCAAACCATAGATGAGGTGGCCGATCACCGTTTATTGGTGCCCACCGCCTGTAGCCAGGTACGCTGGCAACAGCAGGGCGACAAGGTGTGGATGGACTTCCATAGTCTGCGCGGCAGCATTCACCTGGCTTGCCCGGCGCAGGCTTTCGCCCTTATCCCCAGCGAGATTATTGACTTTGACAGCGTTAACCAGTTTCTGAACAAGGCGTTGACAGATGCCTTGCCGGACAATGTTCAGGGTATCAGCCTGACACTTCGCAACGAGGTGCTGGAAACGCCCTATTACCATTACAGTCACGGCTTGCGTAAGCACGACGGTAACTGCCAGCGTATCGCTCACGGTCACCGCAGTCCTGTCAATGTGTTTGCCGATGGTATCGCCGCGCCCAAATGGGATGAATACTGGGCCAAACGTTGGAAAGATATCTACCTTGGCAGTGAAGAAGATGTGGTTGGTGTCAGCGAGCTTGAGCTTTCACCCCAAACCAAGATAGATGACAAGAGCCATATTGGCTTCAGATACCAGGCGCCGCAGGGGGATTTCCAGTTGGCGATGCCAAGAGACTGCTGTGATTTGATCCCCCATGACACCACGGTCGAACTGCTGGCTCATTTTATGGCCGACAGCATGGCGGGCTTTGAGCCGGGCAAACATTTTAAAGTGGTCGCCTTCGAGGGCATAGGCAAGGGCGCCATCGCATCGGCGCAGCATCAGGGCGACTGATAGATACTGCCTGGCCTGAGAGCCGGACCAAGAATAAAGCCAACCTAAAAGCAATCTAAAGGCATCCACAAATAGACCGCACCTTGGGGTCTATGGGGCGTAAAGATAAAGAGGAGCAAGAGTGAAGTTCAATAACAGCAAGATGCCAATCCCATCTTTTAAGGCGCTGCCACTGATGCTGCTGGGCACTTTGGTTGTGAGTCCTATGCTGCAGGCCGAATCCAAGTCAGAGCCCCAGCCTAACATCAAACCCGAGTCATCACGGGTGCAGTTTCAGGGCAAGTTTGAACAGGGGGCCCTGATCAGAGCCAGAACAGAGCCGGGTACTGAGGTACAGCTCAATGGCGAGAGCATCATCTTGACGCCGGATGGCCGGTTTGCCTTTGGTTTTGAGCGTGAGGCCGCGCTCGAGCAGACGCTGACACTCAGTTACCCGGATGGCAGCAGTGAGAGCCGTAACCTCAAACTCGACAAGCGGGATTATCGCATTCAGTATGTTGAAGGGATCAGCAAGAAAATCATGAAACCGGATCCCAAGGCCCAGGAGCGCGCCGCCAAAGACAGCGCCCAGGTCAAGACGGCCCGCAGTCATTTCAGCACCCAGCAGGCGTTTGCCGACGACTTTATCTGGCCGCTGACCGGGCGAATTTCAGGGGTTTATGGCAGCCAAAGGGTTTACAACGGTAAGCCAGGCACACCGCATTATGGTGTGGATGTTGCTGCAAAAACCGGCACTGTGGTGGTGGCGCCGGCCGATGGCGTTGTCAGCCTGTCGGTACCGGACATGTTCTATTCCGGCGGCACCATGATTATCGATCACGGCTATGGCGTCAGCTCCAGCTTTTTGCATTTAAGCAAGCTCTATGTCAAAGAGGGTGATGAGGTGAAACAGGGCCAGGCGGTGGCCGAAGTGGGGGCGACAGGACGAGCCACTGGGCCACATCTGGATTGGCGGGTCAACTGGTATCAGATGCGTCTGGATCCTACCACTTTAGTGCCGCCAATGAGTCAGGTATTACAGCAAGCCAAGAGTGACGCGAAAAAGTAGCGCTTTACTTTGACTGACTCATTGGACTGACTCACACTCGATGTCATACGCCGCCGGACTTGCCCCTTGGCGGCGTTGTTTTTTTCTTTGTCAGCCACAGGCTTAGAAGGGGTTGGCTATACTCATTCTATGAATATAGCCGGAAGAATAAGTGACTGATTTGAGACGTTGGGGGCGCGACGAATGGCTGCTGCTTTTGCTCGGAGGTTTGGTCTGTTATCTCAGCGGCCGACTGGGCATGGCCACTCTGGTATTGCAGCCGAGCAATATAACCCTTCTATGGTTACCTTCGGGGATAGGGCTTATTCTGTGCTTGCGTTTTGGCGCCGTCGCCATAGTCCCTTTGTTTCTCGCCTCCTTTCTGGCCAATCTTCCCGGGCTCAATAACGGTCATCTGAGCCAAACCTTGCTGCACACCTGGGTCTCCGCCGCAATTGATGCCCTGATGCCACTTTTGGCCGCCAGAATGCTGCGTTGGGCCCTGCCCATGGGGTTGCAAAGAGCCAGGGAGTTACTGGGTTTTGGGATCTACGCTTGCGTTATTCCTGTGGCGTTGTCCAGTATCCTGCTGGCGGCAAATCTTGTTTGGGGCGGTTATATCGACAAGAGTTACTGGCCAACCATGGCGGTGATGCTGTTTTTGGCTGATGCCCTGGGGATAGTCTTGGTTTATCAGGTGTATCTGGGGTGGTCTGAGCGGTTTTTTATCAGCCAACGGCAAATCCGGGCATCTTTGTTGTCGATCCTGGCTTTAGTACTCATTTTCTCTCTGGCATTTGGCAATCAACCCTGGGTCTTGTATCTGCTTTTGCCTGTGTTGGTGATGCAGGCATTCGAGGGCAGTTTCCTGCTGACGTGCAGCCTCAGCAGTAGTGCCTTCATTGTCGTTATCTGTGGCAGCGCCAAGGGGCTGGGGCCCTTCGATGCCGGATTGTATTCGGCAGAAACGGCGGAACTGGCCGCGTTTTGTTTTGCCAACGCGCTGGTCTTACTGGGGATTGCCCTGCAAAATCGCCAGTTGCGCCTATCCGAGCAGCACAGGGAAGCCTGGCAACAGGTGGCCTTTCGCGATCCGCTGACAGGGTTACTCAATCGCCGTGGATTCGAGCCGCAATTGGAGCTGGTGGATAAGCAGGCCAGGCTCAATCGTGAAGACTACAGCCTGGCGCTTTTGGATCTGGATCATTTCAAGTTAATCAACGACAGCTTTGGTCATGCCACCGGCGACAAAGTATTGAAGCAACTGGCCGGCTTGATGCAGGCCCAGTGTCGCCAATCGGATGCCATTGCCAGAATTGGTGGTGAGGAGTTTGCTATCTTGCTGCCAAACTGCGCGCCGGCTCAGGCTGTTAATCTGATGGAGCGGCTGCGGGCCAGAGTAGTCGATGAAGATTTCCATGATGAGAGCGGCCAACCTATCCGCCTCAGTATCAGCGTCGGCCTGGTGTCCGGCCCCGCTGGTTGCCGCTCGGGTAAAGATCTGCAGGATAAAGCCGATCATTTTCTTTATGTTGCCAAGGCTGAAGGGCGCAACCGGGTCGTTCAAGGGTAAAGCGGCATCAGAGCCGCTTAATGCTCGCTGGCGATGATGGCCTGAATGCTGTGAGGGTGAACCTTTACGCAGACACCGCCGGCCTTGAACGCCAACGTCGGGTTGGCCAGGCGTTCGGTTTCGCCTTTGGGGCTGCTGGCCTTGAGTTTAATATCCGTGTCGCCATCGAGTGTGGCTTGGGTCCGGGGGCAAAGAGTACGCAGTTGCTCAGCCAGTTCATCGCAGCTTTGGGCGCCACCAGGCAAAACCAGCTCCAGATGTTCCCATCCCTCTTCGGGATAGTGTTTATCGCCGGGGAAGGGCAGCTCGACACAGGGAATTTGCCATTGACCCAGTTGCAGGGATTGCTGCAGTCGTATGATCAGGATAGGGCGGCCGTTGATGATGTTTTCCGAGATAATTTTACCACATTGGGCAAACTCGGCCTTGAGCTTTTCTGCCGCGGCGACAGAGTTGACCCGCAGCGCGGCGTGATCGCACTCGCCTAAACGCTCGAGTCCCAAGCGTTCAATCAGGGGCATGATTTTGTCGGCAAAGGCTTGCCAGTCTGCCAGCAATTGCGACAGAGATTGGAGGTTTTGCATATCTGATTCCTGTTTCAGGGCCAAATTTCTATTGGCGTGCCCGGCTCAATCAACTGCCAGAGTTCATCCATCTCTTTATTGGTGAGGGCGATACAGCCGTTGGTCCAGTTAAACTGCTGCGCCTCTTCCGGAGTTAACCCAGAGCGGGGATTTTGGCCGTGGATCATGATTTGGCCGCCCGGGCTGACCCCAAGCGCCTTGGCCCTGAGTCTGTCCTCGTCATTGGGGTAGGAGATGTGAATCGCGCGGTAAAAGGCGCTGTCGGCCTTTTTGTAGTCCAGCAGATAGCGCCCCTCAGGGGTACGTTGATCGCCTTCCTGATATTTGTGGCCCTTGGGCATATCCCCCATGGCGATGCGATATTCCTTGATGACCTTACCGGCCTTAATCAGGCTCAGACGTGAATCTGACTTGTTGACCAGCACCAAATCCACCTGTGCCGAGGCAAAGGGGCTGTACAACTGGGCAAACGCCAGCAGAAATATTGCATAAACTATATGACGAAACGATGGGCCCATGACCACTTGGCTCTGATTATGGTTATTTTGACGGGATAATAACTGAAAAAGGGGGCCCTCTTGAAGCCCTTAAACAAGATTGTTGCCGAGAGTCGCGGAGCGTCAGCCAGAGAATATTTGGCACTCACGCCAATGCATGGCAGACTTACGCCCCTGCCTTTTAGGCGCGGCGCCACGAACTCGAATGCGTGAGACTCGAAAGGGTAAAGATTGAGGTGCCGTTTGGTTGGAAAGTAAGGAAAGCTTAGCGCATGAATCAACATAAGATGACAGATACGCCGCCGGAGCCGGAACTCAAGCGTAAGCTCAGGATCATCATCTTTGGTACAGAAACGCCCGCCGGCCGCTGGTTTGATATCAGCTTGATCATCTGCATTATTCTCAGTGTTGCCTTGGTTTTTCTCGATACAGTGGCCGATATCCATGCCCGTTTCGGACATATCATCCTGGCACTGGAATGGGCCTTTACCTTGGTGTTCACTCTGGAATATCTGCTGCGGCTCTATTGTTCCAGCAATCGCTTGAGTTATGCCCGCAGTTTTTACGGCGTAGTGGATCTGCTCAGTATCCTGCCCAGTTATCTGGCGCTGTTCTTCCCCGGGGCCAATTTTACCCTGGTGATCCGTATTCTGCGGTTGTTCAGAATTTTTCGGGTACTCAAGCTGCTCAGATACTTGAGTGAAGGAAACCTGCTGCTCAAGGCGATGCTGCAGTCGAGTCGCAAGGTGTTTATCTTCTTTTTCTCTGTGAGTCTTATCATTATGGTGCTCAGCGCCATCATGTATGTGGTCGAAGGCCCGGACAACGGCTTCAGCTCGATCCCCAAGTCTGTCTATTGGACCATAGTGACCATTACCACAGTAGGGTACGGTGATATCACTCCCAAGACAGAACTCGGACAGGCCATAGCGGCGTTTACCATGCTCTTGGGTTATTCGATAATCGCCATTCCCACGGGGATCCTCACCGCTGAAATCTCCCAGGAGATGGGCCGTAGCCGCGATCTGCGCCGCTGCGCCAACTGCTTGAAAACCGGGCATGATCACCATGCTCTCTACTGTAACCGTTGTGGCAGTGAACTGGAGCCACCTCCGGAAGAAAACAAGGACTAGGGTGTCAAACAACCAATCATCTGCTAAGACAGTCACTCAAACAGCCACTCAGGCCGTCACTCAGGCTAAGTTTGTTGAGGGCAATATACTGCGTCACATTCTGGTGATGAGCTCTACCGCGGCCGTTGGGATCTCGGCGCTGTTTGTGGTCGACCTGCTGGACATTTTTTTCCTCAGCATGCTGGGAGAGTTGGAGTTGGCGGCCGCCGTGGGCTATGCCGGTACCATCTCTTTCTTTACCACTTCCATAGGTATCGGCCTGTCGATTGCGCTGGGGGCACTGGTGTCCCGCGCCGTAGGTGCCAGAGACACAGAAGGAGCCAAGCGCTTGCTGCTGAATGCCGCCATGGTAACTCTGCTGGTATCCAGTCTGATGGCGATAGTGGTGACGGCTCTTATCCCTGAACTGCTGGCGCTGGTGGGCGCCAGGGGACATACCGCCGAGCTTGCCGCCGATTATCTGTATATTCTGGTGCCTTCCTTGCCGGTCATCTGTTTGGCGATGGCGCTTGGCAGTGCCCTGCGCGCCGTGGGTGATGCCAGGCTCTCCATGCTATCGACCCTGGCGGGCGGCGCGGTCAATGCGGTATTTGACCCCATTTTTATTTTCCTGTTTGCCATGGGCATAGAAGGCGCGGCTACCGCCTCGGTATTGGCGCGCCTCAGTGTGCTGCTGATCGCGGCAAGAGGTGTGTTTATCAAACACGGCCTTTGGAGCCGTTTCGAACTTGCAAGCTTTCGCGGCGATCTGCGCGCCATTTTTGCCATCGCAGGGCCGGCCATGCTGACCAATGTGGCCACCCCCATAGGCAATGCGGTAGTGACCCGGGCGATTGCCGACTTTGGTGACAGCTTCGTCGCCGGCTGGGCCGTCGTTGGGCGTTTGACCCCTGTGGCCTTTGGAATGATCTTTGCGCTTTCCGGCGCCATAGGGCCCATCATAGGGCAGAATTATGGCGCCAGGGCCTATGACAGGCTCAGCGAATGCCTGACAAGGGCGCTGCAATTCTGTATCGCCTATGTGCTTGGAATGTCGCTGCTGTTGTGGTTGCTGCGCGAGCCTTTGGTTTTGGCATTCGACATGCGCGGGGATTCTGCCGAGCTGGTACGTTTCTTCTGCCAGTATATGGCGCTGTTTTTCCTGTTCAACGGCGCACTGTTTGTGGCCAACGCCTCGTTCAACAATCTGGGTAAAGCCAAGTATTCGACCGCCTTCAATGTGGGCAAGGCCACTATCGGGACGCTGCCATTTGTTTATCTGGGAGCCGAGCTCGGTGGGGTATATGGAGTCTTGATTGGTCAGGCATTGGGTTCAGTGCTCTTTGGTGTATTGGCGGTGATCACCGCCTACCGCTTGGTTGCCAGAGTGGCCGCCAATGGCCGCCAGCAAGGTCTTGAGGCCGACGGGCTTGATGAGGAGGAGCTCTCCATGGCCTCCAGCAGTCCATTGTCGTCTTCCTGTACCCAGATGGGGCAGATGACCGAAGAGCTGGAGCCGATAGCCAGTGCCCAGGCTACCTCGCCCCAGCGGGAGAGGTCTTAATGCCGGGAACGACTCATGCGTTTAAAGAGGGGGCCTGGAAACGTTTTATTGGGTGTCAGATTGGGAAGTCGCGGCCGCAGCGCTTTCCGTAGCGCCGTTATCTGGCTGCTCAACAGCATTGTTTTCTGCTTGCTCGGCGGCAGCGATTTTGGCGCGCTCGGCCTTGGAGATGTAACCCTGTTTGGCTGGGCCTGAGTTGGGGATCTCTTTCTTGTTTTCCCGGGCTTTGGCACGCTTGGCCAGTTTTTTGGTCAGTTTTTGTCGCTTGTTCATGCTAAATTTCCTGGTACTTCCCACTTGGATGGGCAAAGGGCAGGCATTTTAGCCTGCCGGCGGCCGGGCAACAAGCTCAAACTGTCTCAGTGTCGGTGTTTGAATACCGCGATGACTGGAGCCGACTTACAGGAACAGGGTCATGAAGACACCGATATAGCTCATGGAAACCGCGACCCCAATACTGAGCAGGGCCATATCCAACATCAGTGGCCTATCCGGCGTTTTGGCAGCCTTGATAAGTTCTACCACGCTGGTGGGGATCACTATCAGCCCCGAGACTATCAGCAACAAAAAACCGGGGCGGAACAGGCTGAGTTGCAGTGCGCTTTCATCCTGCCACAGGTGCGCATATTGATCGCCAAACAGCAATAAAGCCATGGCGACCACGGCCGACAGACTGGTGGCCAACAACAACTGACGATTAACCTTGCTGCGGTTAACCGACTCTTCTATCTCCTGAATAATTCCTGTGGGTTCCATCTCAAATACACCTGAAGCGGGAAACTGCGGCAAAACTAGCAAATTTGAGGCTTATTTTCAAAAAAATTACTTGTTGCCGAAGCGACTCCTGTCCATCTCACTGGCGCCATCCCGACATTCACCGCGGATCTCCCCTCTGTCGGATTGCAGCAGACGACTGAGTTCATAAAAACCTTCACGGCAGTATTGATTCATTTTGAGGGTGTTATCGAGTCCAAGCTGCAGTTGCTGTTCAAACACGGCTTGCCTGGCTTCTCTGATAGCCAGTTGTTGGCGCATCTCCTTTGCCGTACGTGGTGCCTGGACACTTATCCTGTAACTGCCGCCAGAATCGGGCGTTATCAGCCGCGCCGTATAGGTAAAGAGCTTCAAGCCATCGGCCTTGATATCCGTCTGGAAACTGTCTTTGATGGCACCGGCAAAATCGGCCGGATCTATGCTGGGTTTTGAGCTGCAACTACAAAGCAGCAGTGGCAGTAATAACAGAAAAAGCGCACGCATAAGCTGGGGTGATTATCCTTATTATTTTTTTGGAGATACAAATTATCGTTAACTTACTGCAGAATAAGCACAATTGCATTAACGGCGTGATAAGTCAGCGCAGCATCGACCTCTACCGCCTTTGTTTGATAACCGGATGGTAGGTTATGTTCGAGTATCTTCAACATCTTTTCGATAAGGTGCAATGGCAACCTGGGCTGACGGATATCCTCTATTTGGTTCTGCTCGTTGGCTGGTATGCCTGGATCTGGCCCAAACGGGACTGGCAACAACTGCTGGCGGACAAGAGCTTGCAGTGGCGGGCGCTGCTCAGTACCTTGGCCATTAATGGCCTTTGGCTACTCAATGCCAGTGTTACCGAGGGGATCCACGCTCATTTTCTGGCCTTGGTAACCCTGATGTTGATGTTCGGCTGGCGCTTGGCGTCCGTATTGATGCTGCTGCCGGTGAGCTTCTTTTGCCTGTTTGTCTATCACCAGCCCTGGATGCTGGGCCCCATGATGTTGTTTGCTGTCTGCCTGCCGCTTTTATTGGCATTGACCGTACACAGCTTGAGTTATCATAAATTACCCAAACATTTGTTTGTGTTCATTTTTGTGGCAGGTTTTCTCAATGCCGGGCTATCTGTCGTCAGCCATATTCTCGCTTGGTCGACTTATCTCTGGGCCAGCACGGATTACAGTGCCACTTACCTGGTGGATAACTATCTGCTGCTTATTCCGCTGCTTGGATTCCCGGAGGCTTTACTCAACGGTATGGCAGTGACTCTATTGGTGGTTTACCGGCCCGAGTGGCTCTACGACTACTCGGACCGGGTCTATCTCTGGCGTCACTGACAGGTGCGACTTTAGTCTTTGGGGGCGCGGATCACCAGGGTGCCGGCGAGTTTGTCATGCCAGCTTTGTTTCCGGGGATCGAAGGCCACCCAGAGATAGCCAAGGCCGAGTACCAGAGTAGAGGGGATATAGCCTAAATAGCGCACTATCAGGCTGGTGGTTGATGGCTTTTGCAAAGTGTCGGCATCAACAATGACGGCTCTTAGCACCATCTTGCCCGGAGTCGCCGACTTATAATGCCAGAACAAGATGATCAAGATGAAAGGCAACAGGTAGTTGATCACAACATCGAGCGGGCCCAAGATTAGGGCATCGTTCTCCAATATGGCATCAATGCCAAAGACTAGCAGAGTCAGTGGCACTGTGATGCACATCAACATGAGTGAGTCCAGCAGGGTTGCCGCCAGTCGCTCCCAAAAACCGACATAGATGGGATAGCTGGATTCATTGCTTGCTGCTTCTGCAACGGGTGGTGGAGGCGTCATTCCCGAGGCCAGTTCCGTAGGGATTGTCTGTTCTTGATGAGCCAAGACTGACTCTATGTTGCGTGGGTTTTGCTCTGCTGCCATTTACTCTGTCCCTGATTAATAATTACTGTTGGGACGATACACAGGAATAAAGCTTGGAACAAGCTGTGCCTGCCGTATTGGCACGGCAGGCAAGGGATTGATCAACCGAAACGCTGATTGAGATAGCTGATGATGTCGTTGGATTCATACATCCAGGTCACTTCACCGGCTTGTTCTATTTTCAAACAGGGAACTTTCATGGTGCCGCCCCCGTTTTGCAGGGCACTCTTGTGTGGCTCCTGCTTGGCATCCAGGGTGGTGATATTCAGGCTCTGGCGTTTCATGGCTCGTCTTACCTTGACGCAGAAAGGGCAGGCCGGATACTGATACAGGCTGAGGCTACGACATTGTTCATCGATATCCGCCTGCTGCTCGGGTTGCCGCTTAAGGCCCTTGGGTGAAAAAACAAAGTTGAGCAGCAAAATAATCCGCCCCAGGATCCAACGAATAACAAACATAAGCATCCTCTATATAAGCTTGAAACGGCAGGCAGTTTAACTCAGTGGTGGTGAAACTCAAGCCCGGACTTGGAGTTCAAGGGTAGCGATGATTTCATCTTCATCCTCCGGATCCAGCCCTTGCTCAACAAAGCCGAAACCGGCGTAAAACTCTCTTGCTGTTTGGTGTTCATCTGCATAGCAGATATGCACCCGCTGCGCATTTTCCTGGGCGCGGATCTCCTCGAGTACCAGAGCCATCGCGCGGCTGCCTATGCCTTTTTGCTGATACCCTTCGGCTACCATGAAGCGGAATATGTTGTAATCGTCGGGTTTTTCTTCTTCAGCAAGCTATTCATACATCAAAAAGCCTACCGGAGTGTCGTCCAGGTAAATCGCCTTGGGCACATAGAAAGGAAAAAACTGGGCTTCGGCGATGGAAAGCATATTATCGGCCAGCAGATCGCGTTGCTCCGGCTTGGGGGCCTACGATTTCAAAGTTGTCTCGGGTTATCTGTTGCAGACTTATTGGCATTTGTGGTTATTGGTTTTGGCTGAATTGATTGCCGGCGATAATAACAGCCCTGCAACACTTTACCAGTTCAATAATCCGTCATGAATACGAAAAAGGCTCCCATAGGAGCCTTTCTTAGGTGATTTCAATAGGTTTTAATCGGCATTCAGTGACAGAATCGCCTGAGATGCATCCTGTTTCATCTCTGTCTTGCTGTCGAGCAGGAAGACTCTTTCCGGCGCGACGGCTGCTCTGTCCACCAGGAAGGCCTTGATGGCCTGGGCCCTGGCCTGAGCCAGATTAGCCAGCTCGTTATTGCTGATCTCCTGAGCGCTGAGCAGTTGGTTGTAAAGGCCCATATGCCAGACGGTGAGCAGGGTATCTTCATCGACTTTTTCACCGTCGGCCTTTTCGGCAAGTTTTTGCTTCACTTTGTCTTTTTCCGCATCGGCATCCAGTTTGAGCTGTTGCTCGAACAATTCCACCAGGGCATCTGCCAGCTTACCCTGGGTAGGGAATCGACTGGCGCTCAGCTCGTCCGGTAGGGCTGCAAGCTTGCTGGCCTTGAGCAGTTGCAGCTGCAGTTTTTGCTCTGCCAGTGCCTCACTGTCTTCCCGCAGCGCCACGCTGCCTTCAATGCTCAATTGCAGCTTGGGCCTGTCATCCAGCGCCTTGGCCAGCTTGCTCAGCTTATCTTCGGCGTCAGCGCCCAGCGTGGCTATACCGGGTTGGAAAGCGACCAGGTTCAGCTCTTCATCACTGCCAACCAGACCGGCCAGCAAAGAGAAGGGGGCGGTGACCGCCTTGGTGATGACATTGGTGATGGCGGTCATCACTATGCTGCCAAAGCTGAAACTTGGGCTGTCGAGATCTCCTGAAACCTGTAAGCCAAGATCTATCACCCCATGTCTGTCCTGCAAAAGGGCGATAGCCAAGGTAATCGGCAAACTGGTGGCCAGATCGGAATCACTGGGTTTACCCAGCTTAAGCTGATCTATCACCAGATGATTGTCTCCCTTCAGCTGGTTGTCTTCCAGTTGATAGTTGAGCGCTAAAGACAGCTGGCCTTTGTCTATGTAGTAACCGGCATAGGTGCCCGAATAGGGATTCACCGAGGTCAACTCGACACTCTTGAATACCAAATCCAGATCCAGATAGGGTTTCTCCAGCAGCGGATTCACCTCTCCCCTTAGGGTGACTGGAGCATACTTGTCTATCTTGCCCTTGATATCGACACTGGCCTTGGTTCCCGGGGTAGAAGACAGGTGGCTTATCTTGCCTTCCAGCGCCTCGATACCTGAAGCAAAGTTAGGGGTGAGGGAGTTATCGGCAAAATAGGCCGAGCCGTTTTTGATGGCAATGCTGCCGATATCCAGTTTAAATGCCTTATCTGTCGAGGCCTTGGTGTTGATTTTTTCCTTGGCGGCCGTTTGCTGTGGCGCTTCGTTTTCCTGGCTTTGTTTTGTCTGCGACTGAGCCGCCGAGTTATCACCAGGTGGTTCGGCGCGGATCAGCTCGCCGATATTAGTGCGCTGATCTTCGGTGATCATTACTTTGGCGTATGGCTGTTCCAGCAATATATTGCTGATTTTCAGGCTGTTTGCTTCGGAATCAAAGCTCATCGCATCTATCGCCATATTCTGCCATTTCAGCAGAGGCTCAAATGCCAATCCATCCTTGATAAGCAGTTTGCCAATTCCGGCCTGTCCCTGAAAATGGGCCTTCCCCTCGGCGTTGGCCGTGAACTTGCCCTGAGTGCTCAACTTGCCGCTTTCAAGCTGCATATTGAGATAGGGCGTCAGATAGGGCTGGAACTGCTGCAACTCCAGCTCAGTCAGCGTCAGCTCGCCATTGACAGTGAATGCCTTGGCATCTATCGCGCCGGTGGAGCTGAACTGGCCTTGGCTGGTTTCCGGCTGGGTTTGGGCATCAGAACTCAGTGCCAGTTGCAACTGGTAGTCTATGCTTCCTTCGAGATCGGAACGCACTGGACCTGTGGTGATATCCAATGGGTAGACACGCCAGTGGACACCATCGCTTTGCTGCTGCTCAAACAGGTTGAGATCGGCCTGTTTGAGACTGATTTTGCCAATAGTCAGCAGCCACTGTTTCTCTTGCTCCTGGGCTTTGTTTGGCTCTGCGGCTGTATGCGCTGTGGCTTTTTCTTTCGCTGTGGCCTTATTTAACGCCTCGGTTTCATCTGCCGCCTCTGGTTGGGCTAGTGCTGGTTCCACTTGTGCCTCGGCCGCGGTGTCATCGGGCTTGGCATTTGTGGCAGGCATGGCGGGCATAAAGAGCTGCTGTAAATCCAGGCCTTGCTTATCCAGGCGGGCATCGGCCCACAGGCCTTGCAGCGCCAGTTCGTCGATATCAACATTCTGGTTGTCGCCGTCCACCCGAATGTTATCCAGTGCCAACAGCGGCAACTTGACTCTGGCTTGCTGTTGGTCGGAGAACAGCAGATTTTCCAGAATAAACCGGCCCTTGTGAGTACTGTAATGCAGTTGGTCTTGTTGCTGTTTCAACTGGTACTGGCTTTGGAAGCTGAGTTCACCGTCACTGAGCTTAGCGGCAATAAGCCCATCGGCAAACGGCCAGAAGGGTAGCAGGGAAACTTTGGCCAGTTGCAGCTCACCGCTGACTTCGAGAGGCTGCAGCTGAAACTGTCCCTGAGTCTGCAATTGTCCGTTATCGCTGCCGGTCAAGGACAGGGCATAGCGGTTGGCATCTTTCGCCAGTACTGGTTCGTTCTCGTCTTCCGGCAAGCTGAGACTATAAGCCTTGGTATCCAAAGCTTGCAGGCTGAAATTAAGCTCGTCGTAACTGAGCTCTGTATTGGCGACCTTATCCATATAAGCGAACTTACCCTCTGTTACCCGGATATCCCGGGCAATGACTCTGGGCGGTTCAGAGGTGTCTTCTGTAGCCTCGGCTTGTGGTGCTTGGTTGGTTTCAAGGTGGGCAAGCATATCGCTGAAGTTGAATTGAGCTTGGCCATTCTCTGACGCAAGCCTTTGCACATTCACTTGTGGATCAACGAGGTAGATATGATCTATGGCGATGGCCCCTTGGGTCAGCGAGCGCCAAAATGCCAGCTCCAACTCAAGCTGGCTGAAAGATGCAAAGACTTGCTGTGGGTCGCTCTCCTGCAGGGCGAAGTTATCCAGGCGGACTCTGAGAAGGAACGGGTTGATGCTGATATCGTTCAGGCTCGCCTGACGGCCGAGCAGTTGTTGCAGTTGCTTTGGGGTTTGTGACTTTATCACCCAGGGAGCGAGCCCGCCAAGCAGCAGGGCGTAGAGGCCATACCCGATGAGCAGATAGATGCCTGTTTTGATGGCGAGCGGCGCCCGGCGAAAGCGTAAAAAGAGCTGAGTCAGCACATTGGGCATAGCGGTGTGAGATCCCTTGAAGCAGGTTTGCGGCAAAAATTTGGCGTTATTCTAACGCGTATTCGGTATGCTTTGTAAGTCACTTCTGAACCTATGATTTTTGTTATCTTGCTCGATACATGCATGATACAAAAAGAAAACTTAGCTACATGTTGCAATGATCAAGAGTGATTTTCGCTGAACATTGCATTCACAAGAGGGCAATAACCAAGGTTGTAAAGACCTTGAATGCTCAGTATCAGCTCAGCAAACCTGAATCCTGGCAAGACTATTGCCTTTGCCCGTCTTTATCCTTTGGTTGGGCTGCTGTAGGTGATGGCGGCGATAATAGCGCCGCAGGGGTCTTTTATCCAACAAAAGCGGCCGACCTGGGGAATGTCCTCAGGGCCGTAGAGTACATCGCCCCCCAGTGCTTTGGCCTTAATGGCGACGGCGTCGACATCTTTAACGGTAATGTAACCAGTCCAGTTACTTGGCATGGCCGGCGCCGGGCTGTCCGTGATGCCACCTATGCTGATACCGTCATTTTCTATGATGTGATAGGGGCCTTGTGGCAACTGCATCGTCTTGAAGCTCCATCCAAAAATCTCACCATAAAACCGCATCGCCAACTCAGAGTCATTGGCGGTCAGTTCGTGCCAACTTAAGGCTCCATGGGTAGTAAAGGGGGAGTTCATAGATAGGTTCTCCTGAGACTGAGGGGCTGACAATTCGGCTGCGAAGATCGCCGGCCAGCGGATCTTGAGCCGCTTTGAGTTCAGCTTTGAGTGTAGTCGAGTCGGCTGTGCTTTGTGGCTTTCTTGGACTACGAAGAAGAGGGGCACAAGATGCCGGAGCCCGAATTATGGAAACCTTTTCGGCGCTGAAGAATGTGCTAACAGCAAAGTTGAAGGGGGGAGGTTAGCTGATGAGTTTGATGTAATCTGCAATCTCAGTGCGGCCCCATTCATGGGCAAACTCAAGGGCTCCCATTTCCTTCATCGTCTGGCCGGTATAACGGATGCTGGTATCTATGCCCGCCTCAACCAACCGCTTCACAATATGGAAGTGGCCATAATGAATTGCGGTAAAAAGGGGATTACGGTCTGGCTCAGAAGTATCGAGCCTTGCGCCAAGGCCGATGAAGTAGTTCAAAATATCTTCGTTGCCATTCGAAGCAGCCCTATGGATTGGGCTGCTACCACTGAGATTGTCTCTACTATCTATATCGGCTCCCAGCTTGACTAGAGCCTGGCACAATTCCAAGTTGTCATTATCAGCCGCAATATGAAGAAAGCTGCCCAATGGCGTTTGTAACTGAACCAGCTCAGTGTTCATTGATAGAAAGTCGATTGCATCAGCGGTTCTCTTCTCCCTGATGCATGCCATGAGTGTCCTTAATTTCAGTATTACTGCTTCGTTCACTTATTTATCCGTCCTGACTTAATGATTCCCTGTGGATATCAAGCCTAGTGTTTTCGAGTGTATTCGATTAATCGACCGCCTCATGCTTGCCGAGTTTTACCGTAAAATACTGGCAAACATTCACAAGTGGCCTGTATACCTAAGGAAGGTGCGAACAAGTCCTCGTGGCACTCTGTTTGTAGAGATAGGCCTAAATTGCAGTTGGCGCTTTGGCAGAAGGTTGCGGCGACTCACTAGGTGCAGAAGTTCTTACTATTAGGATCATCAGGGTTCAGTACTTGTATCCTGAAGTCCGGTGCCAAATTAAACCGTTTTATAACGCTCGATATTCGGTCAGATGTTAATGCAGAACCGAAATCCGAGAAGAATGGGATTGGATCATTATTGATAGCCCACATTTCATTCATTTTCTTGGCTAATTCTCTGGCTTGCTCCCAATCTCCTGCAAATATCTTGGAGTAATCAAAATAGGGCCATGCTGCGATATCATCTTCCTCTGCCGAATCTTCGCTGAAGAGAAAGGATACGCTAATCTCCGAGTGCCAGGGAAACACGCCTACATCAATGATTCTTAGCTCTTTTTTACCAAAATTATCTACCGCTTCCTGCAGTTTTCCTTCTAGCAGTTGCTCAATATTTTCTCTGCTGTATTCCATATCCATTTCTTTTGATGTCTTAATTAAGTTGTATTGGCTTACATGAACAATCGGGCTTCATGCCTGCTTCACCAAGGATGCAAGATGCAGCATGTAGTCCGGTTTGCTTATGTCCAGACCTTTATGGCGAAGAATATCGTAGGCCGTAACCATGTGGAAGTAAAAATTGGGGATGAGGAAGTCATTGATATATAAGGTACCTGGAAGGTCTATGTACGAGCCTTGATCCAGCTCAATGCGCGTTACTTCCAACATCTTTGAGTCATCACTCTGTGCAGCAAGCAACAGTTGTTTGGTGTTGTTGATATGTACCAGTGCCTTATCTAACGACTCCACACACGAATCCAGATTGTCCATAGGCTGATTGGCACACCACTGCGCGAAGTTGCGTGGTTGATTGTATGTAAAGGCTATTTATCCACAAGACCGTTCTATCAGGTCGCGTTCCGCAAAAAGCTGTACGGCACACTGGAGGAACTGCAAAAAGACTTGGACGAATGGTTGGCGCTGTATAACAATGAACGCACCCATCAAGGCAAAATGTGCTGCGGCCGCACACCGATGGCAACATTAATTGATGGAAAACGGATTAGGGCGGAAAAGAATTTAACCCAAATCTAATCTGACAACGGCACCCCAAAATCGGGTAACTGTCAGCTCAGGTCTGAGCTAGTACAACTTACACAAGTACATACTTTGTCTTTTTACCTGCTAGCGAGCTTTCTGCGATTTCTATGAGTCCGCTCCATTTCGATTCAGTACATGCTAAAAGAAAACTTTTAGTTAAAGCTTGAGGCCAATTGTAGCAAGCTGCAGCAATGTAACATCTAGGTGTTATTACTTTACCTTCATCCAAATCTCTTTTAATGACGGAGCTTAATAGCATATTGATCGTCTTTTCATCTGGTACCCTGCCCGACGTTAAAATTGCAGCGCATGCCCCTGAAAGCAAAAGGTCATTCTCTGTATCGAGAATGCTCAAAATGTATAAGAATGAATCATTGCTCACATCATTAATCATGCAAATTGCAAAACCTATATCCTTGTAAAGAACTGTTGCATCATGACTCTTGCTTTCAAGTTCTCTTAGGTATTCAAGAGATAAACTAGAACCAACGAAGCCAAGAGCTCTTATCACTTCAGATTGTGCTTGCCAGGAATTTGGCCTCTCGACCAAACACTTTAAAGCATCCAGCAATAGTTGTTCATAACCGCCAAATTTACTCTTGGCTATCTTTTGGGCAGCTTTCTTAATTCTAGGTGGTGACTTTGACTTTAATTCTTCTTTGAATTCCATAACTGACTACTTTAGGTATTTAGACACAATGATTCTCTATGCCGTTGTAGGCCTCCACGTTTTTGCGTGGATTAGTTAAATATAGTTAAACAAGAGCCACTGTTTGTTGCCTTTATTGAAAGACCTGGCAAACAATTACAGAGGGCCGACATGTCTAAAGTAAACACACTTTTTATCGGGTTGGATGTACACAAGGAGACGACTGATATGGCCTGGCTTTCTGACAAGCCCGCTTATGAGGCAGGTCCCGGAAAACATGGTCATGTGGTTAAACCTCACGCCGCTCTCTTCGAAATAGTTGCAAGGTCAGCCGTCGACCTGGCTCGCCAAAGTCCGATGCTGCCTTTGCATGTTATGCTTATGGCGGCCAATTATAGTCTACCCATTCCTCATAAAAATCAACTTCATACTGTAGATTGGTTATTTTATGGGGCAATTTAGCAGCTCTTAAAAACTCTGAAAATTGTGAAACGACTTTTCTGGCCGGGATCGGGGATTTATGAGATATAAACATTGAAAATGTGTATACATCATTTTCTTGAGATTCAAACGTAAAACCTGCAATTTCAGATACTTTGTTTTGCTTTAGTACAAATGTGTTTGAGAGAGCCTCTACAAGTTCTAACTCTATAGGACACTTACTGAGATGCTTTTCCAAGCATTCCAGCCCCAGTACTGCCACTATCTCTATATCGAAATCCTGATCCATGATTCTTAATTCCACATAACGTCCGTCTGATCTTGATGCGTTGCTATTAAATCCCAGAGAGCCATAATTATTGTACTCACGTCTATAGCCGAATGGCCTAATAAAGAGGCGAAAGACTGATGTTCTCTTCGTGGAAACATCAGTCTTTTAGGAGTCTGGGTGCTAGAGTCTCTGCTCTACTAATAGTGGGTGCCCATATTGTTCGCACCGCCACATCAATGGCAAAAACAGCTTCCAGTTCAAACAATAACGATTCCACCCAACCACGGCGGTGGTCATAATTCTTGCCCGAGTAGGCATCATCACCACACAAGAAGGCACGCTGTACCACGCGGCTGCAACAGTGGTAGTAAGGTGTATCTTCAAGGCTGATTTGAGTTCGGCGAGGGCGCGGCATAATAACCTCCTTGTTAAATGCTTAAACAAAGCATAGTCGGAGGCTAACTACCGCGCCATTAACGCTGGGTGTCCTTTTTGTTGTTCATACTATTTCCCCTGAGATCCTATGGGTTCAAACACATCTTTAGGCTCTATGGTGGTAATGAGATTTGATGCAAAGTATACATATCGAGAATCTAACCCTTTCTTTTGGAAAATCAGAAGTTCGCTCTCTGAGCTCGCCATCACCGCTGCCATAGCTGAGAAATTCTCCGTGATTACTAATTGCGGGCTTTGATTCCGCAAGAGATCCGCGCGCATTACCCCTAAAATAAACGAGACAACAATTGAAGCTCCAGTCGCTGTTACCAGTGTTGCAGATGCGGCAAGTCTGGCGCGCGCTGGCCGGCTTTTTATCTTCCGAATGAAAACGTTGACTTTTGGCTGAAGAAAAAAACCAGAACGAACAAGCCCGGTCAGGAGAACAAGCAGCAGGGAGGAAGCTAATGCTGCCCCGCTAAACCAACCCATATCGAATTTCACATAAATAGCTAACATAAGGAGAAGGAAGAGCACTGATTGAAGAGCCAGCCAATAATAGCTTTCCCATCTTATGGTTTGAGTGTGGGATTTCACAAAGTGGCGCTGATTGGACCAGCTCATCCGCCGGAATAGCCCGCGATCGAGTCTATCCATCGCTGCCATGAACGGTAGAAAGGCGAGCTGAAACATCGAAGCCATGACCCTCGCGCAAACCGCACAGAAAAACACATAGAACAGAAAGGTAGCAGTCACGCCAGGGGCAAGCGGAGCTCCTGCTACCGCTATAATCTGCACTGGAACCTTCATTAGAAATCCAGCGTAATGTGCCAAGGATAAAGATAAAATCCCGAGCAAGACCCCGATCAAAGATGTCTTGTGTTCCCGCAAATTGGATATCCGGACCCGATTGATTACGGGTAAATTTGGCATTTACTCATTCTCCCTTACGCACAACGCTTTGCTAAGGTGTGAGTAACGCAATACAAAAGCTACCGCACGGTGCCTTAAACACAAAAGTCACCGCATAGTAAAATTGCCACGCGTTACGAATCACTCTTAAGCAACTTGTTAGCTGAACTTTCTTTCGGTGTATCAGCTTGTTGAATGGCTTCGTTGGTTTCAACTTTTGGTGCTTCAACACTTACCTTCGGGTTAGACATAGTCTCTTTTAGTTCTTGCAGAAGCTCAATCTGAGACTGCTCCCAACTACTACTAGAGTCCATCGACGAATAAGAAACAAAAAGCGCCGCAAAAGACACGAGTAACGATAAAATACTAATGAAAAGTGTCAATCTGAATACTTTCTTATTCTGCCGATTTTGTAACTCAGCTTGACCCAATTGTATTAACGGTACATATGCTGAAGTAAAATTTGTATTACCCCGAAACTTCACAATTTCATCGGAGTATTCTTTAATATGTTGCTCAATCTGCCTGTCGGTTAAACGACTTGGATAACCCTCAGTAATATATGCCACCATATTTAAATAAACCTCCTGTTCAGCTCACGCCGCGCTCTGCGGCAAATTTGGAGCGCAGCGGAAAATTTGTCCGACAGCAGCGCCTTGTTATGCCATCTTGCGAGCCCATTATTTTTTAGGCTTTTCAAACATCATCTTACCAATCCACCAAATTGACCGCCCAACATTGGAAATCAATTGTTGCCCTTGCCTTAAAAACGAATTTTCAGTGTCAATTCCGGCAAGCTCTAAGGCTTCTCCGATTTTTGAACTTGTCGGGTGTGCATCACCTACTCGCATATCATAAGCACCTACAATTGAACCAAAAACTTTACGAGCAGCATCATCTCCAACTGTCTGGGATAGTATGTCTTGAAGTAGTTTGTTTGAGCCAAGTTTATCCTTATTCGCATGTACTGATAACGCCCGCAACTCTTTGACATTAAGCCGGTCAGAGAAAACGCGTACAATTTCTTTTGCTAGCCTTAATAATGACGCTTGATCTTTACTTTCGAATCTGGATATTTTCTTTAAGGCTTCTTTTCGATCTATATCATGTGAGAAAAGAGAAACATTAAACTCTTGCTTAAATCCATTCTCCAGCATGCTCATTACTTCGAATAGTAACTCCTCTACTGCATGTGTGGATGCGGGTTGAGCCTTAACCTGAGAATCTAACAACTCACTGGAAACCTTGCCCTCTGGGACTACATTATGTGCGGCCCATATGTGCTGTTCCCATGAAGGGAGGCGAGCAATATCATAAGCATATACTGTCATGAAATCCGCTGAGTTTACTCCAAAGTGAATTCGATAACCGGACGTTGAGTGAATAGAACCTGTTTCTGCTGTATACCATTCAAGTGAGAAGCCTCGCAGTCCCAACAGCTCATTTACAATACTTGGACGAAACCACAGCCACCTTCCAACGTCTTCATTGTTTAGTTCAGATGATGCGATGCGAGTACTATCTGTTTCAACTATGAATTGAGGTAGATTTGTATCAGCGTCTCCTCTAACGCGTTTGCTTATGCCTTGGTGTTCAATCCATTCATCCCGCCAAAATTCTCCTTCCACCCGTACACCATCATAACCGGATTTGTTTCCTTCAGACTTTTCATAATCAGTATTTTCGTTTGTTTCGGGCCCCATCACAGGAGCATCTTCCTCTTCGTCTACATCTGTACGCCAAGCACGAAGCATTGCCCAGCTACCGCCAAATATATCATTCACATTGCGAATACGAAGTTCATAACGGCCGCCATCCCTTTCTTCTTGGTGGCCTTCTAGGTCAGCATATTCGCTATTTTCAAGTGTCGGTACGTTTTCAACTCTTTGTCGATAGTACGATAGCCTTAGACATAAATTTCTAGCCGCTAAATAGTCGAGAAGAAACTCTCTTTTTATTTCGATCAGGCGCTGCTCCCCTTTGTCATCGAGAACCTCCCGAGCTACTACTACAAAATTTTCTTCTGGCCTTACCCAATTATTCCCCTCTTTTATAAGACGAAGCGCTACTACTAAGTCAGGATTCAATATCCATAAACTTCCGCCAACTACGGGTTGAGGGTGCTCAAATATAAGATGGACTCCGATTGGTTCTTTGTCATTCCATTGGTACTGTTCAATTGTAGAATAATAACCATCTTCATAGGCATAAGGTTGAGGGGTACAACTAATCCCAATATCATTCCAGCTAGCTTTTTCTGCTATTTCTCTGTGCTCTGGAGGAAATGCTACAGAACCACAACCAAAGTACTCGTCAACGTGCCCTATATATTTGCAGTTTCCTTTTTCATCGTTAATTGATGCTCTCAAAGGCACCCAAGTAGACTTTGAAAAAGTCCGGCGTGTTTCCTTTTTTTGAAGAATCCAATCTTGATTCATTGGTCATCAGTTCCTTTGGCATAACGCCTCAAGCAGAGGCGCCGACTTTGTCGGCGTCCTTCTGGCTTGAATTGTTAGGCCAATTTAGCGTTGACGAAAGGAGTTGGTGAGCAAACTTTATATCTTTAAATTGCTCTTCTCCTACTACTAAACCCTTATTCTTTACTTTTATCTTAGGATGAACCTGATTTCTTGATGCTTTCAAGAACTCCATCATCGCTTGTCCGCTAAATGTATAATCGCCAGTCTCGTAATTGGGTATCCAGCCAGCAGCAGAACATACCTTTATCAGGGTATCCAAAGTCCACGTCAGAGGATTCTTAGACTTCAGGACTCGATTCGTTAACCCTAGAGTTGTCAGTGTTTTTCTTATATGAGCTTCATTTTCAAGGCATGTCAAAATCAATCTGGACTCAATGGCTGATCCGAGCATTACTGCCGCCGCCAAGAAAGAACCAGCGTCCTCACAGACGCGGGCCTCATTCTCATAGTATATTGCGATTGATTTTAGTTTTGCGTGCTCGTCTTTTTGGAAAACTGCAACCCTTCCTGCATCGTGCAACTTATAGAACTCTTCTGGATCATTGATATACAGGTCTCTTAAATCATCAGCGCCGAACTCGCTAAATGCCTCCAGAAGCTTCTGCTCCATAACTAAATCATACTCTTTAGACAAGCTCTTATACTCATCAGGCGCTTCTGATATTGGCCAATACTCATCATCAGAGAGCCCGTAAGACTTTTCGACAGCACGCATTTTCTCTGCTATTGGCCCAAGAATGTCTTCGTACTGCCCATTACTCCATCTTGCTTCGTGTATCTGGACCTCAATTGCATAGCATCTATGAAACGCGAGCTCGTGCTCAGAAATATCACCTGCTTCGTATCTAGCTTGCGCGATCTTTATATAAAGCTTGGCGCGAGCCTCAAGGGAGGGAAGATCGCTAAAATCTATTTTTTGAGGAAACTCTGTATTTTTAAGCAGATCCTCTAAAGCAATCGCTTTTTCAGCTCGCTCTTGAAAATGCTTTATTGCTTCCACCACTTCAGGTGGTAACTCCTCATTCATTTAAGATTCTCTCAGAGCTATAGGGGCCTAACAGCTGTATAGTGCGCATGCGCGTTTTAGTCCTCGGAGGAGTGTAAACGCGCATCGCTATCTGCTTGTATTAGCTGGATATAATACCATTTAGTCCAAATATCCCTTGCAGCTAAACGCGCATGCGCGGTTTCCAAACCTATTATCTACCAGCTATATTTTTTAACTTTATGAATTTGATACTATTTTCTAAATATTACAGAAATAACGCACAAACTTAGCTGCAAATTCCCGGCATTTTGTCCGGAACGTCAATAATACTGTATAAAAATCAGCTCTGAGGTACTTGTCATAGGCGCTTCAAGCCGCACAACCAAGGGCCCTACAACCCAGGCCCTACAAAAAAACGCTAAGTAAGGCCATAGCTACCGCACGGGTCCAAACTCTGTTCGTCCCTGAATTCCGCTTAATGCGGAAAAGTGTTGTTGCTTTCGGCCTTAAGCTTAAGAAAGTGCTAAATCCAAGGTATTGAATTGGTTATACAATAGCCAGCATTGAATGTTAAAACAATTAGCCAAAGGTCAAGTTTTGACAAAGGCAACAAAACCCTGATTTGGGTTGTTTTTGCAACAGAATTGACTGGGTGTTTGCATTCTTCCCTTTTTTCGACAGTCATAGTCCCACCTAGTACTGGCCGAGCTTCCGGCCACGGTGTAGCTAATCACCTGCGGTGCGCCTTTCGCACAGGCGATCCTGTGACACGGCGTGAATACGTCCATGTAGCCTCGACGAAAACGTCCCTGTTTTCGACGGTCACAGTTTCGCCTATGCCTGAAAATGAGGTGTATGCCTGCAGATCTTTCAAATGGTTCAAGCTACTCAGGGCTAACAGAATTGCACTAATTCCCCCCTCGGTGTCGCCGAAAGCCGTTGGCGCAAATAACGTGGTTAAGCAGCAGCCAATCACCTGCGGTGCGCTTTTCGCACAGGCGATCCTGTGACACGGCGTGAATACGTCCATGTAGCCTCGACGAAAACGTCCCTGTTTTCGACGGTCACAGTTCCACCTGTGCCTGGAAATGAGGTGTATGTCTGCGGACACTTCAGATGTTTCAAGCTACTCAGTGCTAGCAGAATTGCACCCATTCCCCCTTCGGAGCCGCCGCTGGCGTTGTTGCAAATTGGCGTAGCCGAGACAGGGATGTCGAGGCTCGAAGGTCGAGCAAGGATGCGAGTCCTGAGTGTAGCCAATTTGCTTCATAAGCCAGTGGGGATTTCGGCTACGTCGGGGTGTCCTTGGGGATGCAAGGGGCTTTGGACAAGCAAAGCCCCTTGCCCGGTGTGGTGTGGAACACCACGACTTTCGGCCGTTGGAACAGCGGCTATCATAGCTCCCAGCTAAAAGTTCCTAAGTTAGTACTGGCCGAGCTTCCGGCCACGGTGTAGCCCATCACCTGCGGTGCGCCTTTCGCACAGGTGATCCTGTGACACGCTGCGAGTACGTCCCTGTAAGCTCTGCCTCGCCATCCCTGGCTCGGAAGGTCACAGTTCCGCCTATGCCTGGAATATGGGCGTATTTCTGTGAGCATATAGGTAGCTTCAAACAAGTTAGTTCTCACATAATTGCACCAGTCCCCCCTCGGTGTCGCCGAAAGCCGTTGGCGCAAATAACGTGGCTGAGGCATGGATGCCGAAGCAGCGACAGTCGAATCAGGGATGAGCGTCTGAAGTGGTAGTTATTTGCGCTATTGGGCCGAGGGGCTTTCGACACCGTGTGGGGCGGCAAGGGAGATCCAAGAGGGGATTGCTGTTGATCCCTTCTTGGTCGGGTGTGGGGCGAAGCTCCACGACTTTAGGCCGCTGGCACAGCGGCTATCATAGCGTTCAGCTAAAAGTTCCTAAGTTAGTACTGGCCGAACTTCCGGCCATGGTGTAGCCCATCACCTGCGGTGCGGATAGGCAGGAAGCCTGAATGCAGTGAAGGACAGGACGTCCGGGAACTGCCTTTCGCACAGGCAATCCTGTGACTCGGCGAGAGTTGCGCAGCAACATGCTTTCGAGCGCGAGCCAGGGATGGAAAGCTGACCATTGTGCATGGAGGCATTTACACCACGACTTCAGGGCGTTCAACAACGGTTCTCGCACACCTGCTGTTCGGAGCAAGAAAACAATGGGTTTCCAAAACTCGAGTGTTATAGCGTTAGATAGCAAAAGCCGGGATTAAACCCGGCTTTTATATCGAGCGAAGAAAGATACTAGCCTCAGCTACCGAGGCGCTCTTTGATGGCTTGGGTGATAATACTGGCACCAAAACCATTGGCTTCGGCCCAGTCGACTATGCTCTTGCCATCGGCTTCCGCCACTTCCAGTTCGGTCTTTGACAAGCGCTTGGCAATAAACTCGCCGGTATCTTCGGCGTTGCTGTGATAGGCGGTTCGCAGTAGGCTTTCGCCATCACAGGAGATCCCGGAATAGATGTTACGCAACTTCATCCGGTTCTCTTTCAGCTTCTTACGCAGGCGGTTTTTGTCGTTGGATTTGACGTAATCACAGATACTGGCAGCCAGTAGATCTTCGGCTTTAGCAGTTGAGGGGACTGACACTGAGGATACAGCAATCAGCGCAGCAATGGCCACGGGCAACAGACGCATCTGACACTCCTTTTTGTAATTGTTATTAATGCCAAGAGTCCTCAGCAAACGTATCTACTGAGGACTCTTGGCATAAGGATCGGCTCGTGGCTGGCGCCACTCACGTTTCAGGGTTCAAAAGTCCGTCACAATTTAACATTTTCTCACCATATTGATAAAGCGAAAATCCAACCCATTTACACTATGGCCACTTTCCTCGTGAATTTGCTGCCAACTGCCATCGTCCCATTCGGGAAAACGGGTGTCACCTTCCACTTGCAAGTCTATCTCTGTCAGATACAGCGTATCGGCTTGAGGCAGAATTTCCCGGTAGAGCTGGCCGCCGCCTATCACCACCAGTTCTTCGCAGTTTCCGGCCGCTTCCACAGCCTCTTTGAAGGAAGAAACCCGGGTAACACCTTCCGGGGCATAGTCGCTCTGGCGGCTGATCACTATGTTGTGGCGCCCGGGCAGAGGACGACCTATGGATTCGAAAGTCTTACGTCCCATCACCACCGGCTTTCCCAGAGTCATCTGTTTAAAATGACGCAGATCTTCCGGCAGATGCCAGGGCATTTGGTTGTCTTTGCCTATGACTCTGTCATGGGCCATGGCGGCAATCATGGCGATGCGCATATACGCTCCTTGTTATTATTGGATTAAATCACAGGGCGGGTACGGAAATACAACAGGCTGGGCATGGCCAGACCGACAGATAAAGCCCCGAGAATAAACACGGTTTTCAGGCCATTGGTGACCACTTGTTCCCACAGCTCGGTACTGAGCTGTGACTGGGCGGTCAATTGCACCAGGGCAATCACAGTGTTGTAGGCATAGGAGCCCGGGATCATAGGGATAATCGCCGCCACGGCATACAGCAGCGGCGGTGCCAGATGACGCTTGGCAAAGGCAATAGTCACCATGCCTATGATGCCGGCAGCGGCAAAGGTGGCCCACTCTATCGGCAAGCCAAACTGCAACATCAAGGTCCGTGAGCTGTGGCCTATGGCCCCGGCCAGTGCACAGTAAAGCAGATAACGCCTGGGAACATTGAACAGCATGGCAAAACCCATGGCGGGAATAGCCGAGAAAAAGGCATCATTCAGCAGTAACAACAGAGTGTCCATCACAGGAAAATCCCCCCAAGCTGCATGGCAATGGTAATGCCTATCACTGAGGAAACTGTCATCAAGGTCGCCTGCCCCCAGCGGGAGATCCCTACATTCATATGACCTTTAACCATATCCGATATCGAGTTGATCATCGGAAAGCCGGGAACCAGCATCAGCACAGAGGCCGCCATCGCCAGCTCTGGGGTTTGGGTCACAGGATAGAGATACCCCAACTGGGCTGCCAAGCTGGTGACAAAGGCGGTCACGGCAAAATTCACCAACACATTGAAGTGACGTTGCGCCATGGCCAGGCGCACAAACATACCGATGACAGAAGCAAAGAAGGTGAAAAGGCATGCAGCCAGATCGCCACCGAACAGGTGACAAAAGCTGCCGCAGGAGAGGCCTATCATGGGGATAAGCAGCCACTTGGGGTAAGTTTTGGGTTGCAGTCTGGCGAGGCGTTTGCGGACTTCATTGGGGCCATAGAGGCCTTTTTCGGCCAGCAGGCAAATGCGTTGCAGCTCGCACACCACTGTCATATTGATGCCGTGCTCACGAATGCGCCGGGTAGTGGTAATACAACGGCCGGAAACCAAGCTGGTGAGCACCAGCGAATTGGAGGAGATGGATAGCTCGACACTGGCCAAGCCAAGTGCCCGGCCAAGACGCTGACTGATCTCTTCAACCAGTTCAGATTCAGCGCCATAGGCCAGCAATAGCTGAGCAACCCGGACGACCTGCCGGGTGATATCGTTTTGGGTATCAGCGTACACAGGTGTTCAGGCTCGCTCAGATATTATCTTTGGTAAATAACCTCAACATCATAATCATCGTCGTCGAAGTCATCGTCGAACTCATCATCATAGTCTTCGTTGAGATCTTCCAGGCTATCCTGATGGTAGTTGTCCCATTTGAACTCAACATCGGCGTCAGGATCTTGCTGTTGCTCTTCCGCCGGCAGACTGCTGATAAAGTCATAGAGCTTTTCTGCCAGTTCCTTGGTGCCTTCACGGGTATAAGCCGAAATGGTATAAACATCCCCTTCCCAGCCCATCTCCTTGACTATGCTGTCGACTCTTTCCTGCAGCTCTTCTTCCAGCAGCAGGTCTGTCTTGTTGAACACCAGCCAACGTGGCTTGGAAGCCAGCTTGGGCGAGTATTTTTCAAGCTCAGTGACAATCGCCTTGGCCGCTTCGGCCGGGCTGGAGCCATCGATAGGCTCGATATCCAGGATATGCAGCAATACACGGCAACGCTCAAGGTGCTTGAGGAAGCGAATACCCAGACCGGCACCTTCGGCGGCACCTTCGATCAACCCAGGGATATCTGCCACTACAAAGCTCTGCCCTGGACGTGGGTTTACTACCCCCAGGTTAGGAACCAAGGTGGTAAAGGGATAATCGGCCACTTTTGGTGTCGCGCGGGAAACCGCCCGAATAAAGGTCGATTTACCTGCATTTGGCATACCAAGCAGGCCCACATCGGCCAACAGCATCAGCTCAAGACGCAAGCTACGCACTTCACCGGGGGTGCCCAGCGTTTTTTGTCTGGGGGCACGGTTAACACTGCTCTTGAAGCGGGTATTGCCAAGACCGTGGAAACCACCTTTGGCCACCAACAGCTTCTGACCATGCTTGGTCAGGTCACCGAGTACTTCGTCGGTTTCTTCATCAACCGCCCGGGTACCCACAGGTACCTTGAGTACCAAGTCCTGGCCGCCTTTACCGGTACAGTCACGGCCGCGGCCGTTTTCACCGCGCTCGGCCATATGGAAACGCTCAAAACGATAGTCAATCAGGGTGTTGAGGTTTTCGTCGGCTTGCAGATAAACACTGCCACCGTCGCCACCATCGCCACCGTCTGGACCACCATCCGGCACGTACTTTTCACGTCTGAAGCTGACGCAGCCACTGCCACCATCTCCAGCTTCAACTCTGATCACTGCCTCATCGACAAACTTCATACATACTCCTGGCACCACGGAATGGGGCAATTATACTGCCTAACCCTGCAAGGCGCCAAAAAACAGAAACTATGGCTTTCGCCCAAAACAAAAGCCCCACCAATGGCGGGGCTCAAGCAATTCTGGTTTGAAGATTAGTCTTCGATGCTAACGAACTTACGGTTGTTAGGACCTTTAACTTCAAACTTAACTTTGCCGTCAGTCAGGGCAAACAGAGTATGGTCACGACCGATACCTACGTTAACACCTGCGTGGAATTTAGTACCACGTTGACGAACAATGATGTTACCAGCCAGAACTGATTCGCCGCCGAAGCGCTTTACACCAAGACGTTTGCTTTCTGAATCGCGGCCGTTACGAGTAGAACCGCCAGCTTTTTTGTGTGCCATGAGTCAGACTCCTATTAAGCGTTGATAGCAGTGATTTTAACTTCAGTGAACCACTGACGGTGGCCCATTTTCTTCTCGTGGTGCTTACGACGGTTGAACTTTTGGATAGTTACCTTTTCACCACGGCCATGGCTAACAACAGTAGCCACAACTTTACCGCCTGCTACCAGAGGGGTACCCACTTGGACGTTTTCACCATCAGCGATCAGCAGAACTTGATCGAACTCGATAGTCTCACCAGTGGCAACTTCAATTTTTTCCAAACGAACAGTATGGCCTTCAGCAACACGGTGTTGCTTACCACCACTTTGAAAAACAGCGTACATAGCTATTTTACTCCGAAATTCTTAACACGCCGGCTCATCTCTATGAGGCTGGGTGCTACAAAAACTTTAATGACAATGGGCGCGGAGTTTACGCGAAGAATCCTTTACTGGCAAGCCCTAATTGACGAAGAAGAAAAAAAGACCGGATTAACTCGCACATTGATCTCTCTGCTACTGTCTTGTTCATTAATTTTAGGTAAACTTCGGTCTATTAAAATATTTAAGCTTATCGGGAGCTGCCGATTCGGCGTTCCTTCATACCTAGAGTCTACTATGGATTTAACTGCTATCCGTCAGCTGGCTGACGCCGACATGCAAGCCGTCAATCAACTGATCTACAAACAACTCGAATCTGATGTTGCCCTGATCAATCAATTGGGGTTCTACATCATCAACGGTGGCGGCAAGCGTATGCGGCCGTTACTGTCGATTCTGGCGGCCAGATCACTCGACTATAGTGGTGAAGCACACCTGAAGCTGGCTGCTATTATAGAGTTTATTCATACGGCTTCTCTGCTTCACGACGATGTGGTGGATGAATCTACTCTGCGCCGTGGACGGGAAACCGCAAACGCCCTGTTTGGCAACAGTGCCAGCGTGCTGGTTGGCGACTTCCTTTATACCCGCTCTTTCCAGATGATGACAGAGCTGGAGTCGATGAAGGTACTGCAGGTACTGGCCAATACCACTAACGTGCTGGCCGAGGGTGAAGTGCTGCAGTTAATGAACTGCAACGATCCGGATACCACAGAAGCCAGCTATATGCGGGTTATTTACTGCAAGACTGCCAAGTTGTTTGAAGCAGCAACCCGTCTTGCCGGTGTGCTGGCCGGCTGCGACAGCGAAATGGAAACGGCGCTGGCCGACTATGGCAAATACCTGGGCACCGCCTTCCAGTTAACCGATGACCTGCTGGACTATACTGCCGACGCCGAAGAGCTGGGCAAGAACATAGGTGATGACCTAGCCGAAGGTAAACCCACCCTGCCACTCATCTACGCCATCGCCCACGGGACAGAGCCACAGCGGCAGATGATCCGCCAGGCGATTGAACAAGGTGACGGCACCGAGCATATCGAGGCGATAATAGATGCGCTCAACACCTGTGGCGCATTGGAATATACCCAACAAAGGGCCTATGAAGAGTCTGACAAGGCCATAGAAGCCCTTTCGGTGCTGCCTGAGTCCGACTACAAGCAGGCGCTGATAAGCCTGGCCAAAATCGCCGTAGCCCGCAGTCACTGATAGGCTAAAGACGACGGATTAAAACCCATCAGTTGAATTTGTCGTTTAACCCAAGCAAAAAAAGGAGCGCTCAAAGCGCTCCTTTTTGTTTTTTGCTGTGTGGTTTATGGTGTGATTACTGCTCAAACACCAAGTTGTCGTCGCGATAGTCCACCTTGATCGGCTGCCCTGGCAGTAACTCGCCTCTAAGCAGCTTTTGCGCCAGTGGGTTTTCCACCTCTTGCTGCAGTGCCCGCTTCAGCGGCCTTGCACCATACACAGGGTCGAACCCGGCTCTGGCGATAAAGCTCAGAGCCGCATCTGTGATCTCCAGCTCGAACTCTTTTTCTGCCAGACGTTGGCGCAGCGACTCGACCTGAATCGCGGCAATACTCTTGATGTGCTCGCTCTCCAGCGGGTGGAACACCACGGTTTCGTCGATCCGGTTGAGGAACTCGGGGCGGAAGTGGTGCTGCACCACATTCATCACCTGAGCCTTCATCTCATCGTAACTTTGGTGACTGAACTGCTCCTGGATAATGTCGGAACCCAGGTTCGAGGTCATAATCACCACGGCGTTACGGAAGTCAACCGTACGACCCTGACCATCGGTCAGGCGGCCATCATCCAGTACCTGCAGCAGTATGTTGAACACATCCGGGTGTGCCTTTTCCACCTCATCGAGCAGGATCACTGAGTAGGGACGACGGCGCACCGCTTCGGTGAGGTAACCCCCTTCCTCATAACCCACATAGCCCGGAGGCGCCCCGACTAACCTGGAGACTGAGTGTTTCTCCATAAACTCGGACATATCTATCCGCACCATGGCGCTCTCTGTGTCGAACAGGAACTTGGCCAGCGACTTACACAGCTCAGTCTTACCTACCCCGGTGGGGCCGAGGAACAGGAAGGAGCCTATGGGCCGGTTAGGATCGGCCAGACCCGCGCGGCTACGACGAATGGCGTTGGCCACGGCATCGACCGCCTCATCCTGACCTATCACCCGCTCATGCAGCGCCTCTTCCATATGCAACAGTTTTTCCCGCTCGCCTTCGAGCATCTTGGAAACCGGGATCCCGGTCGCCTTGGAAAGTACCTCGGCAATTTCAACATCCGTGACCTTGTTACGCAGCAAAGTCATATCCTGCATCTCGGCCTGAGACGCCAGATCCAGCTGTTTCTCCAGCTCTGGGATGCGGCCGTATTGCAGCTCGGACATCCGGGTCAAATCACCGGCGCGGCGCGCCACATCGAGATCCAGTCTGGCTTGCTCCAGATCCGCCTTGATATGCTGAGTGCCCGCCAGTGCGGCTTTTTCTGTGTGCCAAATCTCGTTGAGTTCGGCCGCCTTCTGCTCCACTTCCACCAGCTCGCTGCGCAGGTGTTCGAGACGCTTACGACTGGCCTCATCGTTTTCCTTCGCCAACGCCTGCTCTTCCAGCTTGAGCTGAATGATACGGCGCTCGAGGCGATCCAGCGGCTCCGGCTTGGAGTCTATCTGCATTCGGATGCTGGAAGCGGCTTCGTCGATAAGGTCGATGGCCTTGTCCGGCAGTTTACGATCTGACACATAACGGTGGGACATGGTCGCCGCCGCCACAATCGCCGGGTCGGTGATCTCCACATGGTGATGCAGCTCGTAGCGCTCTTTCAGACCACGCAGAATAGCGATGGTATCCTCGACACTGGGCTCATCCACCAGAACTTTCTGGAAGCGCCGCTCCAGCGCCGCATCCTTCTCAATATACTGACGATATTCATCCAGAGTCGTGGCACCGACACAGTGCAGCTCACCGCGGGCCAGTGCCGGCTTGAGCATATTACCCGCATCCATGGCGCCATCGGATTTACCCGCGCCCACCATAGTATGCAGCTCGTCAATAAAGAGGATCACCTGGCCCTCTTCCTGAGCCAGCTCGTTGAGCACAGCCTTGAGTCTTTCTTCAAACTCACCACGGTATTTGGCACCGGCCACCAAAGCACCGAGATCCAGCGACAATACCCGTTTGTTCTTGATGCCTTCGGGCACCTCGCCGTTGACGATACGCTGCGCCAGCCCTTCAACAATGGCGGTCTTACCCACACCGGGCTCACCGATAAGCACAGGGTTGTTCTTGCTGCGACGCTGCAATACCTGCACTGTGCGGCGAATTTCATCGTCACGGCCAATAACAGGATCCAGCTTGCCCTGCTCGGCACGCTCGGTCAGATCTATGGTGTATTTTTTTAGCGCCTGGCGCTGATCCTCAGCATTGGGATCGTCCACCTTATGGCCGCCACGTACGGCTTCGATGGTTTTCTCCATCAGCTCTTTGGTGGCACCGGCCTGCTTGAGGCACTGTGCCAGGGTGTCGTTACCTTCCAGTGCAGCCAGAATAAACAGCTCACTGGAGATATATTTGTCTTTACGCTTCTGTGCCAGCTTGTCGCACAGATTCAGCAAACGTATCAGCGCCTGGGATAACTGAACATCACCGCCTGTGCCTTCCACCTGTGGCAAGCGCTCCAGTTCCTGACTTACCAGTGAACGCAGAGTGCTGACCTGGATACCGGCTTGGGTCAACAGCGGATGAATTGAACCGCCATCCTGATTCAACAAAGCCATCATCAAATGGACAGGTTCTATGAACTGATGGTCACGGCCAAGAGCCAGAGATTGGGCATCCGAGATAGCAAGCTGAAATTTATTGGTCATACGATCGAGTCGCATACAGCCTCCTGAAACTCTCAAAATAAGGTATTACTTTGTTAGCTTAAAGATGGGGATGCTTTAACTAATTTCAAGTCAGACGAATGAAATAACCACTCAATCAGTGAGCCAAATAAGCGAGGCCATACGGCCGGTACGACCGTCTCGGCGGTAGGAAAAATAGTCTTTGTTGTTATAGGTGCAGACATCCAAGGCATATACCTGCCGAACACCCGCCTGCTGCAATCTGAGCCTGGCAAGCCCCTGCAGATCGCCGAGAAACTTGTCCCCCTTGGCCACAAAGCAGTCGTCGGCCCTGGGGTCTTTATCGCAAAAAGCGGCACGCACTTCTCCGCCGACTTCGAAGGCAGTTTTGCCTATGGCCGGTCCGAGGCAGGCGATAAGCTCGGAGCCGGGACGAAAACGGGCTATTCCCGCTTCGATGACGCCATCACACAGGCCGCGCCAGCCGGCGTGCAGCGCCGCCACCTGGGTGCCTGCACTGTCACACAGAAGTACGGGCAGGCAATCGGCGGTCATCACCACGGCCACATGCGCCTTGCTGTCGCTATAGCTGCCATCGGCAATCCTTAGGGGGTCACGCGCCAGGTCGACCACCTCTGTGCCATGTACCTGCTCCAGCCATGCCGGCTCGCAGGGCAGAGCCAGCCGCTTTGCCAATAGAGCACGGTTGGCCTGCACAGATGCGGGATCATCACCCACATGCAGCCCCAGATTCAGGCTGTCAAACGGCGGCTGGCTGACACCGCCATGACGCTGGGTCATGGCGATTCTGACATTGGCCGGCAGCGGCCAGTGGCAGCCGTACATGTTACAGATACTCCGGCGGATGCTCTTCGGTGTCTTTACGCAGCGCCTTGGTCAGCTCGACCATATCCTCGGGGATAGGTGCCTGCCAGCTCATCAGCTCACAGGTAATGGGGTGCACCAACTCCAGTCGCACCGCATGCAGCGCCTGGCGCTTGAAGTTTTTCAGCACTTCGAAAAAGGCTTCACTGGCGGCCTTGGGGGGTTTTGGACGACCACCATAGACGGGATCGCCCACCAACACATGACCTATATAAGCCATATGCACCCGGATCTGGTGAGTCCGGCCACTTTCCAGCCTCAAGCGCAAGCGGGTATGGGCGCGGAATTTTTCCGCCACACGATAGTGAGTCACAGCCGGCTTACCGCTGTGGTGCACCGCCATATGAGTACGCTTGGTGGGGTGACGCCCGATAGGCTCATCCACTGTACCACCGGCTGTCATGGTGCCCAGCACTATGGCTTCATACTCACGGGTAATGTCGCGCGCCTGCAGCGCCGCCACCAGATGAGTCTGGGCCTCAACAGTCTTGGCTACCACCATCAGGCCTGTGGTGTCCTTATCGAGACGATGGACAATACCGGCTCTGGGCACATGTTCTATCTCAGGGCAATGATGCAGCAGGGCGTTCATCAAGGTGCCATCACTGTTACCGGCACCGGGATGCACCACTAAACCCGCCTGCTTGTTGATCACCAATATATGGTCATCTTCATAGACGATATTCAGATCGATAGCCTGAGCCTCGGCGTGCACCTCTTCTTCCAGAGTGGCTTGAACCTCTATCTCCTGAGATTCCAACACCTTCTCTCTGGGCTTGTTTACCACAGTACCATCAACGGATACTTTGCCATCGAGGATCCATTCCTTGATCCTGGTACGGGAGTAATCGGGGAACAACTCGGCCAAAGCCTGATCCAATCTCAGACCGGTTTGGGTTGCTGATATCTCGCTTTTTAGATTAATCTCTTGCGTCATAGGAACCGTCCCCAGTTAATGGGGTCAAAAACTGTGTACTTTCTGGTACACTCGGAATCGGCCATTTTATCGTGAAATGGAAAAATTCTTAACTACAACTTACTCAAGAATCGAATTCAAGTATGCATAATATTGCCAAAGGCGCTGCCATAGCCTTTTTTTCGCTGGCCATTGTGGCCTGTAGCAGCAAACCGGAAGACGACTTAATTACCAGCAAGCTGTCTCCGGACGTTCTCTACTCCCAGGCCCGCACCTCTATGGAGCTGGGTAACTATACCAAGGCTGTGCGTTCACTGGAGGCATTGGATTCCCGCTTCCCCTTTGGCCCACACAAGACTCAGGTTCAGCTGGATCTGATTTATGCCTACTATAAGTTGGATGATACCCCGTCGGCAGTCGCCAACATCGACAGATTTATCCGCCTCAACCCCACCCACCCGGATATAGACTATGTCTACTATATGCGTGGACTGGTGAATATGCAGGCCGACAACTATCTGTTCCATGACATGCTCAATATAGACAGAAGCGACAGGGATCCTCAGTTTGCCCTCGATGCCTTCAAGGACTTCGAGCGCCTGATCAAGACTTATCCCAACAGCAAGTATGCGGCCGACGCCCAGAAGAGAATGCAGCACCTGAAGAATCGTCTGGCGCTGTATTCGGTTAAAGTGGCCGAATACTACCTGAAAATGAATGCCTGGAGCGCAGCCGCCATCAGAGCCCAGTCTGTAATGGAAACCTATCCAGGCACCCCATCGATAGAGCGCGCCCTTGAGATCATGGCCACCGCTTACGATGAACTGGGTCAGGAGCAGTTAAAGCAGCACGTACTCACTGTCATGCGTGCCAACTATCCGGGGAATGACCTCCTCAAGGATTAATCCCTTAACGCCCCACTTTAACGTGGGGCGTTTTGTTTTCAGGGCAAGACCAAGCCCAGCCCCCTTAAGCCTCAGGATCCGGCTTTACAGGTCGAGTTTTCGATTTGGCTAATTCACCCCTAGCCCAGTAATGGCGCGGCTTTCGCTCAAAAGCTAAGCAATATGCGCCTTTTCGAGTAAAACTTGCTCAAACACGCGATATTTTGAAATATTTCTCAGAAAAGAGTTGACTCAAAACCGTAAAAGTCTTTTAATGCACGCCGTCGCCCGAATAGCTCAGTTGGTAGAGCAGCGGATTGAAAATCCGCGTGTCCCTGGTTCGATTCCGGGTTCGGGCACCACCTTCAACTTTAAGGTGCTCAGGCGACTGAGGAAATTGCAAGGCAGTACAGTGCAGGTGTGGTGGAATTGGTAGACACGCCAGCTTCAGGTGCTGGTGCCCTCACGGGCGTGGAAGTTCAAGTCTTCTCACCTGTACCACTTTGCAATAATAGTTAGCTGTACGTTAGACTCTAAGTGTGCAGGTGTGGTGGAATTGGTAGACACGCCAGCTTCAGGTGCTGGTGCCCTCACGGGCGTGGAAGTTCAAGTCTTCTCACCTGTACCAATTAACACATAAAGAGTCGAAATGAAAACAGTGCAGGTGTGGTGGAATTGGTAGACACGCCAGCTTCAGGTGCTGGTGCCCTCACGGGCGTGGAAGTTCAAGTCTTCTCACCTGTACCAATCATTTAAACCTCGCAATGCGAGGTTTTTTTGTATCCAAAATTTGCCTCTCTCTCGTCTCACGCGCTTCATACTTTTTTGCTATACCTTTTGTATGGCTCAACAAATTGGAATGACAGAGCCTGATCCAAGGATGTATTACCCTCTGGACTAAGGTTCTCAAGCATGAAGTTACAGCTGAAACACAAGATGTTGCTCGGTATGGCCGTGCCTCTTCTCTTGATGCTGCTACTCTGTGGTATCGCCATCAATATCATGAACAAAATCGACTCAGGGGTAGAAAATATCTACAGCGACCGGGTTGTACCACTCAAAGATCTCAAAAGCATTGGCGATGATTATGCCGTCTTTGTCATAGATGCCATCAATAAGGCCAATGCCGGAGATTTCAGTGCCGAACAAGCCAGAACCGCACTGGATGAAGCAGACAAGAGCATCAAACAGAGATGGCAGGACTACACAGCCACTCAGTTAACCGCCAGAGAGTCACAACTGGTCAATGAGGCCAAGCGGCTGTTTATTCCCGCCGATGAGCAAATAAAACGTCTGCAAAATAAATTGGCCACCATGAGCGGTAATATTCAGGGCCAGCTCAGCCAGGAAATTATTCCTCTCTATCAGGTGATAGACCCCATCAGTGGCAAGATTGCCGATTTGGTAACCCTGCAATTGGATGTCGCCAGGCAGGAAAGAGATCAGGCTCAGAACCTTTACTCCTCTTCCGTTGTGCTGTTTATCTCTCTGGTCAGTGTGGCAATTATCGCCAGCTTGCTACTCAGTATTTGGGTCAACCGCAGCGTCATGTTACCCATAGGCGATATTCTCACCCAGCTGAAGAAAATTCGCAGTGACTCAGACTTGACGGTGCAGTTCAAAACCTTCAACGCCGACGAACTGGGGCAGATATCCGATAACTTAAGAGATGTGATATCTCACCTCAGGGGGATACTCAACAACATTGCCAATGCCGCCAATACGGTCAGCGACTCGGCGACCGAGCTCTCAAGCTTCACCCAACAAACCAACGAGCGCATGCACAGGCAACAGGCCGAGACAGAGCAGACGGCTACCGCCATGAATGAAATGACCGCCACAGTCTCCGAAGTAGCCCAAAGCACCACGGCCGCTGCCGACTCGGCCCACAGCGCCGATGCCAGTGCCGCCAATGGCGATTCAATAGTGCAGGAGTCGATTGCCAGCATGGTGGCACTCTCAGCGCAAATTCAGGGTACGGCACAGGTGATCACCCATCTGGCCAATGAAAGCCAAAACATAGGCAGGGTACTGGATGTGATTAAGGGAATTGCCGAGCAGACCAATCTGCTGGCACTGAACGCCGCCATTGAAGCGGCCAGGGCCGGCGAGCAGGGCCGGGGTTTTGCCGTGGTGGCCGATGAGGTAAGAACCCTTGCCAGTCGCACCCACAGCTCAACCCAAGAGATTGAGTCCATGATAGCCACTCTGCAAACAGGTGTGCAGGAGGCGGTGACAGCTATGGAGCAAGGCATCACTCAGGTCGAGCAGGCCAACAGCAAGGCCAATATGGCCGGTGAGGCCTTGAAAGAGATAGTGGTGTCGGTCGACTCCATCGCCCAGCTCAATACTCATATCGCCACCGCAGCCGAAGAACAAAGCAGTGTGGCGGAGGATATCAATCGCAGCATTATGGCAATAAGCGACATCACCCAACAATCGGCCCAGGCAGCCAACGAGTTGACCGAGTCGGTCAGCAACTTAAGCCATCTGGCGGAAAACATGCGCGCCGAAGTGGCCCGCTTCCGTCTCTAACTCTCTGAGGGCCCTTCGGGGCCTATTTTTTATTTCCTGCCAGTTCCAAGCCTTTTGTGAACCAAAAACCTTTTGCCGCCATTCCTGACAGATTCCTCGAAAAAAGCCGTCTGCACAGCAGAGCAAAAAAAGTGCCACAACCGCTAAAGACTACGACTGCAACTAAAACAAAACCGCGGACATGCCGCGGTTTTCGCCTGTGCCTGGAAAGCTAGATTTTGAATTGGCTCACCGCCTGATGCAGGTAATCGGCGCGGTGGCGAACCTCATCGGATGCAGTGGCATTCTCTTCTGCCGCCTGAGCCGATTCCTCGGCAATATCGCGGATCACCACCACGTTCTTGTTCACCTCGGCGGCCACCATACTCTGCTCTTCAATGGCGGCGGCTATCTGAGTGCTCATGTCCATGATATTGGTGACATCGGCATTGATCTGCGCAAGCAAGGTGCCGGCACTGGCCGCCTGTTGGGCACTCTCACCGCCCTGCTTCTGACTCTGCTCCATGATATCCACAATCGAATGGGTACGGCTCTGCAGGGTTTGAATGATGCTGGCAATCTCTTCGGTCGACTCCTGAGTTCGCATCGCCAGACTGCGCACCTCATCGGCCACCACAGCAAAGCCTCTGCCCTGCTCTCCGGCCCTGGCCGCCTCAATGGCAGCGTTCAGTGCCAACAGATTGGTTTGTTCGGCGATACCGCGGATCACATCCAGTACGCTGCCTATGGTCTGACTGTCTTTTTCAAGCTCGGCCACCACATTGGCCGAGTCATCCAACTGCTGTGCCAAAGACTGGATCTTGCTGATGGTATCCTCAACGCCAATCTGGCCTTCCTGGGCGTTGTGGTGGGTCTGCTCCGCCTTACCGGCGGCCAGTTCGGTATTCTTGGCAATCTCGTCTATGGTGGCGCCCATCTCGGTGATCGCTGTGGCAACCATATCGGTTTCATTCAGCTGCTTGGACACACCTTCCGAGGCGCTGATGGCATTGCGGGACAGCTCTTCACAGGACTGGCGCATGGCATCAACAGATTCGATAACCTGCTCGATCAGCTTCTGGAAACTCTCCACCATGCTGTTGAAATGACGTCCTATCATGCCCAGTTCATCGTTGGAGCCCACATCGCAGCGTAGTGACAGATCTTTTTGCTGCTCGATGCGGGAAATAACGCCTGTGATACGCTCGACCGGCCCCATGATGCTGCGGATAATCACCACAGTGCTAATCACCAGCACCAAGGCGATCAGGCCAAACAGCGCCAACCCCAGCATGAAGCTGTTCTGCTGCTCGTTTTCCACCTTGGCTATCGCCAACTCTCTCAGCTTGGTGGATGAGGTTTCCGTGGCAAAGATCGCCTCTCGCAGCTGCCCCATCATGCCCTTGGACTCGTCGAGTCCCAGCTGCTGTTCCTTGGCCACCAAACTCTTGAAGCTTTGCTGGTACTTGCTCATCAGTTGCTCAATATTGCTACGAACACTGTAGTCCAGCAAACTGGCGCTCAAGGCTTCATTGAAGCGTTCAATATTGCTATCAAACTTATTGAGGTAGCTGAGATCCCGCCGCAACATAAAGTCTTTCTCGTTACGCCTCAGTTGCAGCATCAACACCATAAGCTCTGGCACGTTATGTTCTGCCACCAAGCTTTCGACATTGTGCACAGCAGAGCGTAACTCACCGTAGAGGCCACTCTTGGGATCCAGGCCTATCTCCTGTTGCAATTTCACCACACCGGCAAACAACTGTCGGTAGTTGGCCAAATCACGGTTAAAGCTGTTTATCGGTGCCTCGGGGAGATCATACTCCTTGAAGATGACCGCCAACTCTTGCATCAACTGCGCCGTGGCCTGTGCTTCCTGCTGATGTATCTCGACATACTTGAGATCCTGGCGGCCAAAAAAATCCTTTTCATTCTTGCGCATGCTTAATACTTCTTTGTCCAGCTCAACCACTTTCTGGATGGCGATGGACAGTTCAGTCTGCACCGAGCTGGAATATTGCTGCAGTGCAAACATCAATACCAAGGCGCCTATCGAAACAGCGGCACTCAGTAACAACTTGTGGCGAATAAGCATGGTGTTACCTCAATAAAAAACAGTCACTCTAAAAAAATAGTCGCAATTCTGTTGCCGTGTTAGCTGAGTTAATCCGGTAACAAAAATGTCACCTTATATTGTCAATGATTAACCTATTGAAAAACAGTCACTAGCCTTGTCACAGTGCAAAAAAAACTTAAAAAAATTCTATTAACTGAGTCAAAAAAACCGAAAGCGCCAAGCATCTGTCTTTCATGAGGGTTTTTGCCTTTCAAACAACAATTGCATACAGTATTCAAAACTTTAAAATGCACACAAGGAAGCGCAACACCATGAAAATCATTCCAGCAGAGCAAATCCAGCAGGTGTTGGATTTCCCATCCCTGATAACCGCCCTCAAACATAGCTTTGCCAACGCCCCCGATCTTCCCAAGCGAAACCTTTACCCGCTGGACAAGAGCAGCAAGGATGCCTTCGCCGTACTACCGGCTTGGGATGATTCGGCAATTGCCGTCAAGGCATTCAGTTACTTTCCGGAAAACCCCAGTCGCAATGCCGAGCTCAAGAGCCTCTACTCGCAGATACTGTTATTCAGCCGGGAAACAGGGGAACCCTTGGCTTTACTTGATGGCACCAGCATTACCTACTGGCGTACAGCGGCCGTCTCGGCCTTGGCCGCTGCTTCACTGGCACGGGAAGATGCCAATCACCTGCTGCTGTTCGGCACTGGTAATCTGGCAAGCTATATGGCACTGGCTCATGCCGCCGTCAGACCGATAACCGAAATCGCTATCAGGGGCCGCAGCCGGGATAAGGCTGCCAAGGTAATGGAACAGATAGGCGCTAAACGCCCGGATATCCGACTCAGTTTTTGCGAGGAGATAGAGCGGGATGTTGCCAACGCCGATATCATCAGCTGCGCCACCGGCAGCCCCGTGCCTCTGTTTGATGGCAACTGGGTAACACCCGGCACCCATGTCGATCTGGTAGGCAATCATCATCAGGATGCGCGGGAGTGCGATACCGAGCTGATGCTCAGATCTCAGGTCTTTGTCGATAACCGCAGCAATGTGTTTGCCGAGGCCGGAGAACTGCTGCTCCCCAAGGCCGAAGGCGTATTCCAACTGGAGCAGGTTAGCGCCGAGCTGGCCGAGCTTTGCCGCGTAGAACACAGCGGCAGACAAAACCGCGAGGAAATCACCCTGTTCAAGAGTGTTGGCAGCGCCTTGGGAGATTTATCGGCCGCCAATCTGGTGTATCGCACCCTGTATCCAGGCGATAACACTTGAATCTGCCCGCTCCCGGTCATTGGACTCGGCCAAATAACTGCAACAAAATAAAGCGTAGAAAACAGCCTATAATTGACAGTTAACAATAAAATCTAATAGATTGATTAACAATGACTTTTAAATAGAATCCTTCAGTAAGCAAAATACTGGAGGATTTTTTTAATTCTTTTTTAAACCTTTTAAGCGGGTCAAACTATCCAATTACCATGACTCGCCCAAACCATTAAGGACAGCCCAGTGAATGCCAGCCCGCAGCTGACAGAAACCAGATACCAGCAAGAAGTGGACTTCCCGCTGGTGCAGCGTGCCCGTTTGGGGGACAAGCTTGCCTTCGCCGAGCTCTACCGTCTGCACCATGGCAGAGTCTATGCGTTGTGTTTGCACCTGGCCGGCCAGGTGCCACTGGCAGAAGAGATGACCCAGGACTGCTTTATCCGTGCCTGGGAGAAGCTGGACCAATTCCGCGGTGAAAGCAAATTCAGTACCTGGCTGCACAGCCTGAGCGTCAATCAGGCATTGAGCAGTTTGAAAAAGCAGCGCAGCTTCTGGGCCAGATTTCTGCCTGTGACCACAGAGGCAGACACAGAAGAGTCGACCACAACCCACACGGAGGAAACCTCTGTGTTGGAGCGCAAGATCCTCAAGTTACCCGAGCGGGCCAGAGTCGTGTTTGTGCTGTTTGCCATTGAGGGCTACAGCCATGAAGAGATAGCCGCCATGATGGGCACAAGTACCGGCACCAGCAAGGCGCAGTACCACAGGGCAAGAAACTTGCTTCAGGAGATGTTGTCATGAACAAGCAGCCAACATTGGAACAACTGATAGAACAACTGCCACGGGAAAAAACACCCGAGCGCGACCTCTGGCCTGAAATCGCCGCCAGGCTGGAACAATCTCAGCCACCCAAGGCCGCAAAATCCAGCAACGGCTGGCGTAATCTGGCTATCGCCTGCAGCCTGCTGTTGGTGTCCCTGCTCGGCTATCAGGGATTGCAGCAAACCCAAAGCCGTGTCGACCCACAGATGCTGGCCATGCTGGAGCAGTTGCAGTATCAACACCAACAACAGGTGAAACAACTGGAAGCCAGTGTCAATTTCGGCCAATGGCAAAAGGTCAGCATGACCACGCCGCTCAGTCGCGGCATAGATGAACTCAGGGAAGCCGCAACGCAGATATTCCAGGCACTAAAACAAGACCCGACCGATCAACAACTTTGGCAACTCTGGCTTTGGGTACAGCAAAGGGAGATAGAGCTGCTCACCCGGGGTGAACAACTGCCCACTCAACTCGACCAACAAGGAATCAGCATATGAACAAGATATCACTAACCCTACTCTCCTCAGCGCTGCTGCTGAGCCCGGTATTGCATGCGGCCGAGAAGGTCGATCAAAGTGCGGCGCTGGAGTCCGGAGCTAAATTGAATATCAAGATCCAACGGGGAGAGGTGAAGATCCGCAGTTGGGACAAGGCTGAAGTCGCCATCAAGGGCAAGCTGGATGAGCTCAGTGAAGGCTTGGTGTTTGGTCAGCAGGGCGGCAGCTTTGTTATCGAAGACAAGCTGCCCAAGAGCTATAACAGCCGGGAGAAAGACGGCTCAAAGCTGGAGATCTTTCTGCCCGCCACAGTCAATATGAAGCTTAAAGGCGTTTCCGCCGATTATGACCTGCAAGGATTGGAGGGTGAGATCAGCTCGGCCAATGTCAGTGGCGATATCAAGGGCCAAGATCTCAAAGGCAATCTGCAACTGACAACGGTTTCCGGCAGTATCCACACCCAGAGCAACCAGGGTGAACTGTATCTGGAAACTGTTTCCGGCGACATTGAGGATAAACAGAGTCTGGGCAAGGTGAGTTATCGCCTGGTGAGCGGCAAACTGAACGCCGAGAGTGATGCCATTGAAGTGGAGCTGGATCAGGTCTCGGGCAAGAGTCAGTTGACCCTGAAGGCTCCCGAGTCACTCAAGGCCAGAACCGTCAGTGGCGACTTGAGTATTGCCATGCAGAGCCTGGCCGGCAATGCCAATGTCGATAGCGTCAGTGGCGATATTGAACTCAAGTTTGCCAAACTGCCGAATGCCGCCTTTGATATCAGCGGTGGCCCAGGCGGCAAGATTGACAACCAACTGACTCAGGACTCACCGAAAAAAGCCAAGTACACCAAGGCTGAATCGCTGCAATTCCAAAGCGGTTCCGGCCAAGCCGATGTCAGTATCAACACCATCAGTGGCCGGATTAAACTGCAGCAATAATCAGCTGTATCGCACCAAGGCCTCCGGCTGGCCTTGGTGCCTTTTCTTCAGCCTACCGAGGCTATCTCGGCTTCGGTCAGATAACGCCACTCACCAGGTTCCAGTTCACTATCCAGCTCTATGGCGCCGATTGACTCACGATGCAAGGCTTCCACTTTATTGCCCACAGCGGCAAACATACGTTTCACCTGATGATATTTACCTTCGGTAATGGTTAACAAGACTTCGGTTGGGCTAATCAGCTGCAGCTGTGCTGGCCGGGTCAGCCCCTCTTCCCGGTGCAGCGCCAGGCCGGCGGCAAATTGTGGGATCAAGTCTTCAGTAACTGGGCTGGCCAGCCACACCCGGTAGCGTTTGCCGCATTCCTTCTTGGGAGAGGTTAGCTTGTGCGACCACTGGCCATCATCGGTAATCAACACCAGACCTGTGGTATCAGCATCCAGGCGCCCGGCAATGTGCAGATTCTCGGGCTTTTCGATCTCCAGTAGACTGATGACCGAAGGATAGACCTCATCCACGGTTGAGCAGATGGTATCGACTGGCTTATGCAACATCAGATATCTGTTGCCTATCAAGCTGATAGGTTCACCATCGAAACACACTCTCATGCCATCACGCACCTTGAAGCTGGAGTCCTTGACGATTTCACCATCGACACTGATTTCACCGCGGTGCAGCGCCTTCTTGGCCATGGAACGGGTCAGCTCTGTAGACTCACAGATAAATTTATCTAAACGCACTTGGCTATCCAACCTCTTGAGTTTATGCCGTGTCAATTGCGCGCCATTATGGAGCCTGACGGACTAAAGGGCAAAGACTTGCTTGCGTACCAGCTACACCGGCGGCAGACTCGGGATATCCGCCTCACGATAAGGCTATCTAGCCCAATATGCAGACCGATATCCAAGACTCTCAAGCCGCCAATAACTCCTTGGCTGAAACCGACAACCCGGCCTTGGCGAAAATTTATCAAAGGATGATCAGCGGCGAGGAATATTGCTGTGTGGATCCTGAACTGCTGCGTTTTCGTGCCAAACAACAAGGGCTCAACCGCAAAGCCAATCTGGATCCCGATGGCCATATTCCTCCAGGACTACTGCCCAATCTGGCACCGAGTGCCATGATCTGCACGCCATTCTTTGTCAGTTATGGCATCAATCTGCAACTGGCATCCGGAGTATTTATCAATACCAACGCCACTTTGCAGGACAATGCCCCCATCACAATCGGCGCCAACAGCATGCTGGGCCCCAATGTGCAGTGCTATACGGCAACCCACCCGCTGGAGGCTGCTCCCCGCATTGCCGGGCTGGAAACCGCCCGCGCCATACATATAGGTGAGCGGGTCTGGATCGGGGGTGGCGCCATCATATTGCCAGGCGTGCACATAGGTGACGAGGCTGTCGTCGCAGCCGGCAGCGTGGTCACCAAGGATGTACCCGCCGGCACCCTGGTGGCCGGAAATCCAGCGCGGGTCAAACGCTCACTCAAATAAGCGCCTGTAACCTTTGCTTACAACTCCCGCGGCGCCGAGGCTCGCTGTCATCGCTGCGGGACTTGTTTACATTCCCGCACAGGCCTTAACATAGGCATCACTGCGGTTTTTCCCGAACAAACGGGTGTGCAGCCAATCTGATAAAAATGTCCCCTCGCGGGACACCAAAGAACAAAGAAAAGGAAACAGCATGAGAAAAGTACTCATTGGGGGATTGTGTGCCTCACTCATCGCAGGCCTATCTGCCTGTAATGACAAAACGGCTGAGACCCAGGCTGAAACGGCCAAACAGCCGGAAGTCGCCAAAACCGCAACTGCCGCCGCCGTCAGCCAAGCCCTGGGCTCGGGGATTGAATTTGCCAACTTTGACAAGTCTGTTCGTCCTCAGGATGACTTCTATACCTATGTCAACGGCGGCTGGATCAAGAACACAGAGATCCCGGCAGATCGCACCAGCACAGGCGCATTCTATGACCTCAGGGAAAAATCCCGTGACGATGTCAAAGCCATTATTGAAGAAGTGGCGCAGAGCAAAGATCTCAAGCCCGGCAGCGACGAGCAAAAAGTGGCCGATCTTTACCGCTCCTTTATGGACAGCGATACGCTCAACCAGCTGGGGATCAAGCCACTGGAGAGCGAGCTGGCAATCATAGATGCCATCAAAGACAAGCAAGCACTGGCGGCCTACTTCGGCAAGAGCCAAATTCTCGGTGGCGGCACGCCCATGGCCTTCTATATCGATGTCGATGCCAAGGACTCCAGCCGCTATGCCACCCATATCTGGCAATACGGCCTGAGCCTGCCGGAGAAAGACTATTACTTCAACGAAGGTGAGCGTTTCGTCAACATCCGCAAGGCCTTTGTTGAGCATATCGCCAAGATGTTCACCCTTGCCGGTTTTGCCGAGCCACAACAAAGCGCCGAAGCCATCATGAAGCTGGAAACCGCTATTGCTGCCAAGCATTGGGATGTGGTTGAAAGCCGTGACAGCACCAAGACCTACAACAAATTTGAGGTCAAAGAACTGCCAACATTGGCACCGGACATCGACTGGAACGCCTACCTGACAGCGCTTGGCGCCGACAAGCAAGCCGATATCATCATCAATCAGCCCAGCTTTATCGAAGGCCTGAACCAGATAGTCAAAGACACAGATCTGGCGACCTGGAAGACATATATGCGTTGGCAGCTGTTGACCCACTTCGCCTCAGATTTGAGCGAACCGCTGGATAAAGAAAACTTCGAGTTCTTCGCCAAGACACTCAACGGTCAGCAAGAACAGGAACCTCGTTGGAAGCGCGGTGTAGCCAAGGTCAACAGCCTGCTGGGTGAAGTCGTGGGTAAAGTATACGTCAAGCGCCACTTCGCCCCTGAAGCCAAGGAGCGGATGGAGCATCTGGTGGAAAACCTGCGCGGTGCTTACGCCGACAGCATAGATGAACTTGAGTGGATGGGCGCAGACACCAAAGTCGCCGCCAAGGAAAAACTGGCCAAGTTCAACCCGAAAATCGGCTATCCCGACAAGTGGGAAGACTACAGCAAGCTGACTATCAAGGCTGACGACCTGGTCGGTAACGAGATCCGCGCCGGTGAAGTGGAACATCAGAAGCAACTGGCCAAGTTGGGCAGCCCCATAGACAAGGGCGAATGGCACATGACGCCACAAACCGTCAACGCTTACTACAACCCGACCATGAACGAAATCGTGTTCCCGGCCGCCATCTTGCAGCCACCTTTCTTTAATATGGCTGCCGACGATGCCGTCAACTATGGTGGTATAGGTGCGGTTATCGGCCATGAGATGGGTCACGGCTTTGACGATCAGGGTGCCAAGTTCGACGGCGAAGGCAATATGCGCGACTGGTGGACCGAGCAGGATCTGAAAGAGTTTGCCGCCCGCGGCAAGGCGCTAATCGCCCAGTACGACGGCTACTATGTGTTTGACGACCTGCACGTTAACGGCAGTCTGACCCTGGGTGAAAACATCGGCGATCTCTCAGGTGTCACAATAGCCTACAAGGCCTACAAAAAATCCTTGGCGGGCAAAGAGGCTCCGGTAATCGACGGTCTGAGCGGTGATGAACGCTTCTTCCTCGGCTTCGCCCAAATCTGGCGCGCCAAGATCAAAGAGGAAGCCATGCGCAACCGAGTGGCCACAGATCCTCATTCACCGGCCAAGTTCCGCGCCATAGGTTCACTGTCCAATATGCCGCAGTTCTACAGCACATTTGATGTGAAGCCAGGTGACGGCATGTATATTGAACCGGCCCAGCGCGTGAAAATCTGGTAATTTTACGCTTGCTCAGAAAGGCGCCTCAAGGCGCCTTTCTTTTTAGATGAATAAAGTTTCATTTGAGGTTCAGCAAGGGTTCAGAGCCAAGTGCTACATTGGAGTCAAAGCCACTTAGAAGTCATTCTGGATGCGAGGCCCCATGACCCGATTATTCCGCACTTTCCTGGTTTTCCTGTTATTGCTTTCGGCGCGCACCGCCTACGCTCAGCCTTCAGAATATGAAGCTGAACTGAGAGAAGACAGCAGTTACAGCCTGCGCCAAAACTCGGCCATCCCATTCAATGCCCTCAAGAAGCAAAGCTTCAGCGCCCCAAGACAGCCCGTCTCCAGCCTCAATGCCCTCTATCAGCAGGCACCTTTGGCACAAAATGAACTGCACAGTCTCCTGTCACAGATAGCCAATCAGAGCGAGACCGAGCTGCAACTGGCCAAGGTGAAAGAGCGTCAACGGGCCGAAGCCAAGGTGGCACACAAGCTGAATAACAACCCCGCCGCCCTGACAGATCTGGTGCGAGCCACCCTGATAGCCGACAACCTTGATGACCTGCAGCTGGCCTTTGACAACCTGAATCAACAGGGCAATGTGCTGCAGGTCAAAGACAGGTTTGCCCAGCCCAAGGCCTCCGGTTATCGGGATATCAATCTGCTGCTACAGCTGCCAAAAAGTGGCCTGATTGCCGAAGTCCAGTTGCACTTAAGGGAGATTGCCGCCATCAAAAACGGCGCCGAGCACCAAGTCTATGAAGAGGTGCAAGCGATGGAACATAAGGCTGCCCGCGAGCAAAGGCCTTTAAGCGAGCTGGAACTGGCAAGGATCCAGAAGCTGCGCCAGGAATCACACAAGCTGTACCACAAGGCTTGGTTGGGTTATAAACGCCAACAAACTCAGACTCTTGGTATAGAAAATACCATAGTCGCCTGACAAAGCTTGTCAGCGGCCAACAAGCCGCTATACTCCAGCGCATTGACCCTCGGCCAAAGCGTAAAATCATGCATGAAATCATAGAGCAACTGCAGGAACTGTCAGAGCAGGTTCCCGTACCGCTGGATCTGCCCGGCTTTGACGATCTGGTGGATATCGAAGAGCAAATACTCATCCCTCTGCCTTCAGAGCTGAAAGAGTATCTGCTGCATGCCAGTGATGTTATCTATGGCAGCCTGGAGCCGGTGACCGCTGCCGATCCCCACTCCCACACCTATCTGCCGGAAGTGACCTCCTATGCCTGGTCGCTGGGAATGCCCAGAGATCTGATTGCCATTTGCCAAACCGGTGATGACTTTTACTGCATAGATCAGGAAGGTGTGGTCTACTTCTGGAACCAGGACGGCCTGGATGAAGAAGATTGCTGGGAGTCATTCTGGCAATGGGTCGAAGACGTCTGGCTGCAAAGCTGACACAAGCAGGCACGCCCAGGGCGCCTCGCCATCAGACACATAGAAAAAACAGGAAGCATTATGTCCAAACAATATCCGCTCAACGCCATCGAGTTTCAGTGCCTGCGCCAATCTCTTGGCTTGGGTACCGCCCAGGCCGCCGAGTTGCTGAAAGTCGATGAAGCCGAGTTGCTCTCCTGGGAAACGGGCGAGGCGCAGGTAAGCGAACTTGCCCAGAAAAAACTGCTGGAAATCGATGATATTATCGAGATGCAGGTGCTGAACACCTGTGATGGTATCGAGGCCATGTTCAAGAAAGAACCCAAGCGCCGTTTGGCCTTTGTGGTTTATCCCACCCAGGCGATTTACACCCAGTACAACCCTGAGTTTTTAAGCTCGTTGCCACTCACTGAGCTGTACAACACCGCTGCCTGGCGGATCAAGAAAGAGTGCAAACTGGTGCTGGAAGTGGATATCAGCCTAGTGCCATTGGATGTGGAATCCTACAAGGCCTTCAGAGAGCAGCAAGGCGGGTTGGGTGAGAGCCGCGAAAGCCGCGCCAAGTGGGCGGCCGCGCAGCTCTGAAATATCACGGCCCTGAAATACCGCGGCTTTGAAACCAGAGTTTGAATTAATCAGTTAAATTGGCGCTGGCTTTGTCCAGCGCCTTTTTCATTGCCGGACGCAGGTTAAGCCTGTCTCGGTAAGCCGCCAGTTTGGGCGGGATCTGCTGCTCAAAAATGGTGGCCCAGTTCAGGGTATGGGCCAGCAGTATATCGGCCACAGTCAATTCATCACCGAGCAAAAATGGGCTATCAGGCAGCCACTGCTCGGCAATGGCCGCGGCCTTGTTGAACTCCCATACGGCAGTGGCTTGAATCGCCGCCACCCGCTGCTGCTCCGGCAAGGCAAACCTGTGCTTGCCCATGGTCCATAACGGCTGCTCCAACTCGGTTATCACAAAGCTCAACCATTGATGATGATGCCCGGAGGCTGCCGTGCCTGGCTTGGGCAACAGACGCCCCTCACCATAACGCTCGGCCAGATAGAGCATAATGGCCGCCGATTCGGTCAATACCAGACCGTCATCCTCGAGCACAGGGATTTTGCCGCAGGGATTAAGCGCCAGGAACTCAGGAGTGCGGTTCTGCTGCTTGGCCATATCAACAAAGTGAAACTCCCAGGGCAGTTCCAGCTCTTCCAACAACCAGGAAACCCGCAGCGCCCGGCTTCGCGGCGTGCCATAGAGTCGAATCATATTACTTTCCTTAAATTGCCCTGTCGCCATAAGCAATGGCTAACGCAGGTATGGTGGCAGAAAAGGCGCCCGCAGGCGCCATGATGATAAGGTCAACAACAACAAGATACTCCCACTGCCTCAAGCTTGTCACTCTGTCCTTATTTCTCGGCTCTTACGTCTCACCTCTTATCTCAACTCTCCAGCATCCGACCCTTGCCAGTTTGCCATCAAGGGCCGGGTGCCTGCCTCAGAAGTTAAGACTGACCTTGGTGTAGATGAAACGGCCTCTGGGGTTATGCACAGACATCACATAGCCATAGAGATCCGCATCGCCATCGCCTATGGCAAACGGCGGCTCTTCATCCAACAGGTTGTTGACCCCGAGCGTCCACTTGAACATCTCGTTGAAACGGTAGGAAGCCTGCAAGTCCACCAGGAACTGGGCATCCACCATACGTGACTTGTTCTCGGTAAAGTCGAGGGCGCCGTCGAAGTTGATGTCCGGCGTATCTTCAAATTCGCCTATGTAGCTGACATTGAGGTTGGCGGCAAAATCACCCATGGTCCAGTTAGTGCTGGCCAGCCAGCGATACTGGGGATACTCATACTCGCCGGTATAATCCAGGCCGTCCTTTTCAAACTTGTCCAGATAGCTCCACTCAAGACCAAACTTAAGATCGCCATAGCTGTCCAGTTCCAGGCCGTAGTGAGCCGAGATATCCAGGCCCTGTGCCTCCTGGGAGCTTAAGTTAACAAAGCTTGAGTGAATCACATCAAGCACCCCGAGCGGCTCGCCACCGGCGGGGGGCAGACGCACACAGATAGCACTGTTTTGATCATTACAGTTGGCGGCATAGATATCGCCCAGAGGCTGCTCGTCTATCTTGTTGTCCTGGGTGATGTTCCAGATATCGAAGCCGATATCGAACTTCTGGCTCGGCGCCCAGATCATGCCTATGTTCCAGGTTTCCGACTCCTCGGCGTCCAGATCCGGGTTACCGGCAAATACCGTGTTGTAATCCAGCACCTCACAGTCGGCCTCTGAGATACCCTGAGCGGCGCAGGCATAGGTATCTTTAAAGAAGTTACTCTTTTCCGAAGGGCCCAGGCCTATCTGGGCCAGCGATGGTGCCCGGAACCCCTGGGCCCAGGAGGCACGCATGCTCAAGTCTTCTGTCATGCCCCAATGGAACGCCACCTTGGGATTGGTGGTGGAGCCAAAATCGCTGTAATGATCGTAGCGCCCCGCCAGTTGCAGCTCGAAGCTGTCGGTCACCGGAATGGAAAACTCCAGGTAGGCGGCATACTGATCACGCTCGGCCGCGGCAGAAACCGCTTCAGTCCCGAAGATAAGCCCGCGCTGGAACTGCTCATCGGGCACATCGCTAACATCCTCTTCACGATATTCCATCCCGGCGGCCAGCATGATATCCCTGTCTGCTAGGGTAAAGGCATGCCCCGAAATGCTGGCATCATAGGCGGTAATATGTGACTTGCCCTGACGCACCAGACTGGTGGTAATGGCATCTATCACCTCGGGTGAGTTGATGGTGCCGCCAAAGGGGTTGTAGTTGCCGAGATTGATTTGCTCCTGCAGATAGTCCACTCGCACCCAGCCCTGGCTGCGATCCCCTGTCTGGGTCGACTCACTGCGCCCCTTTTGGGCCGAGACTTCCCAGTCCCACGCCTTGAAGCTGCCGCGCAGACCGGCCACCAATCTCAAGCTGTCGGACTCGATATCCCAGCGGCGGGGACCGGCATCTACTGTGCGGAAGCGGCCTATGTCGATGTCCTGACCAAAAGGATTGTTGGGATGTGAACCGGGAACCGTCAAACCGGCGGTTTCATCCAGCGGTGTGGCGGCACCACCGGCCTTGGAGGTATTGTGCTGAGCCGCCAGCTCCAAAAAGGCGGTCAGGGAGTCACTCAGGTGATACTCAAACTGACCTATGGCGCCTATGCGCTCGGCCTCGGGGATCACCAAGTTATAGGGGCCATAATCGAACAGGCAGCTGCCGCTCGATGTGGCGGAATCGGCCGGACAAGCAGGATCTATGGTCTTGACGCCATTGACATAGAAATACCCCGGAAAACCCCGGGAAGAACGGAAATCCTCCCCGCCCCAGGGCGACTGATTGGCGGTACCAAACTGCCCCATCTCATCGGCACTCAGGGTCGAGTTGCTGAAATAATCCAGGATCACAGACGCGCTGCCCTTGTCACTCATGGTGCCCCACACCAGACTGGCGGTCTTTTCATTGTAATTGGGGCCATCTGTGGCGCCATAGCCGAGATTAACTTCAATGCCTTCGATGTTTTTCCTCAGCACTATGTTGACCACCCCGGCGATGGCATCCGAGCCATAGATGGCCGAGGCACCGTCCTTGAGTATATCTATCCGCTCAATGGCCGATACGGGAATGCTGTTGATATCGACAAAAGAATTGCTGACCCCTTCGGCAAAGGCACTGATGGAAACCCGGCGACCATTGATCAGCACCAGGGTCGCATCCGGCCCCATACCACGCAGGCTAATGGCGGCGGCACCGTTGGCGGTAGAGTCCTGGCTGTTGCCGCGGGTGGAGAAAGTGCCGGCCCCGGCCGCCGGCATCCTTTCCAGTAACTGTTGCAGGTTGTCATAGCCCATGTTGGCAATATCTTCTTTTCCTATGGATTGAATGGGCGATGGGCCTTCCATATCGGTACGTTTGATCCGCGAGCCTGTGACTTCGATGCGCTCCACAGACTCCTCGGCCGCGAAGGATTCACCGGCAGAGGTCAAGGCAAGTGCCACGGCGCAGGCACTCAGGGTGAGGTGAGGTCTGTTCATAATCATCCCTAATTTCTTCAGTTGTTTTTTGGAAAAACAACCACGACTACAAACTTCCGTGTTGTCATATTTTTATAACATTTACCAATTCAACTTAACTCTTTAATATCTAAAGTCAATGCCTCTAACTGAGGTAAATTTGATTTTACTTATATAGGAAGTCGCCATGTCCACAGCCGCCGCGCCACTGCTTCAGGCCCGCTTTGCCGATAATCTCGGACTCTATTGGTTGATGTCTGGTGTGTTCACTCTCTGCCTCAGTATTGTCGGCATTCCCTTGTTGCTGCTATGGCTGCCCATTGGCTTGTGGGGCACACGCCGCTATATCGCCAACATGAGCGCCGAGCTGACCGAACGTAAGCTAGTAGTGCGCCGCGGCCTGCTGACCCGCACCGAAAATACTGTGCCCTTGGATAAAATCACCGACATGGCGCTTATTCAGGGACCATTGATGCGCCTGTTCGGTCTGAAGAAACTCAAGGTGGAAACCGCCGGACAATCCGGCAATGACGCCCTGATAAGCCTGGTTGGCATAGTCGATGCCGACGGATTTCGCGCCGCTGTGCTGGCACAAAAAGAGCATTTGGATCACAAGGAGCCAAGCTCAAATGGACATGACAGCAACCATGAGCAGCTGATGTTACTCAGGGAGATCCGCTCCTCACTGGTCAATATCGAATCCTTACTGGCCCGGGAAAAGAGCGCGCCATGAATGACACCATGCTGAATCGAAAAGGTTTTTCTTTCACTCTCCTTAGGCACTTAATGGCCGCCATGGGCCCGGGCGTTCTGGTGGCCGCTGCGGCCATAGGCGCCTCGCATCTGGTGGCTTCAACCCGTGCCGGCGCCGAATTTGGCTGGCAGTTGGCCTGGCTGGTGGTGCTGGTCAATCTGCTCAAATATCCCTTCTTTGCCGCCGGAGCCAGATACACGGCGGCGACCGGCGAGAGTCTGCTTGAGGGCTATCTCAGGCAAGGAAAAGGCTATCTGTGGCTGTTCAGTCTGCTCAATCTTGTTGCTGCCATTGCCAGCACCGCCGGGGTCAGCATGCTGAGTGCCGCCATGCTGACTCAGTTTGTGCCGCTCGGCATAGATATTCTGTCTTTTATCGTGCTCTGCACCAGTTTGCTGCTGTTGTTGCTTGGGCGCTATAGCCTGCTTGATCGCATGACCAAAGTTGTGATGGCGCTGTTGACCCTGGGCACTCTGACAGCCGCTGCCATGATGCTGGGGGTGGAGTCTGTGCTGGATAAAGACTTCGTCTCCCCCTCTCCCTGGCAATGGGCCTATCTTGGTTTTTTGATCGCCATGATGGGCTGGATGCCGGCACCGATTGAAGTCAGCGCCTGGAACTCACTGTGGCTGCTGGAGAAACAGCGCATCAATCAACAGCAAGCCGCTCTGAGCGCTGCCCAGGCCAGGTTGGATTTCGATATCGGCTATTGGCTCACCGCCTTGCTGGCACTGGTGTTTCTCAGCCTGGGTGCCGGTGTCATGCATGGCTCGGGAGCCTCCTTTGCCGACTCGGGAGCCCAGTTTGCCGGGCAGTTGATCTCCCTCTACGCCAGCGTGCTCGGGGAGTGGAGCCGTATGCTTATCGCCTTGGTGGCGCTGCTGTGTATTTTCTCCACCACTGTCACTGTGCTCGATGGTTACAGCCGCACCCTGGATGCCGGTTGGCGCCTGCTGCTTGAGCGCCGCCCCAGCGGTAAACGCCTGGCGGGGATCATGCTGGTTATGTCGCTGCTGGCCTTGCTGCTGATCCTGTTCTTCAAGGGCGCCTTGTTATCACTGTTGGAATTGGTGATGATCCAGGCCTTTATGACCACCTGCATTTTTGCCTGGTTGAATCTACGGCTGATGAGTTCCAAAACCCTGCCGACTGAGGCTCGTTACGGCAGGGGCATGCAACTCTGGGGCTGGCTGGGACTCGGTTACCTGTTTGGCTTTGCGTTGCTGTTTATCTATTGGTATTTCTACATCAAATAAGGAAGTTGCATGAACTCCTCACCGCTGGCGCAGCCGCGCTTTTTAGGGCTAAAACTCTCATCAACAGTCAAAGGCATGACCATGGCCTGCCTGCTGGGATTCACTCTTAGCCTGAGCGCTGCGCCAGGGCCCAAACAAGAGCCGGCACCGGGCAAGGGTTCGGCGCCATCTGCCTGCCACAGCCAAGAGCTGACACGACAGCTGCAGCTGATAATCAAGCAAAACCCCCTGCCCTTCAGCGGCGTAATCGAGTTGAGGCAAGGTAAAAAGACACTGCTGAGCCATGCGGCCGGAGAAAGCCAGGGCAAACCCATCACCTCTGATAGCCAATTTGTGCTGGGTTCACTGTCAAAGCAAGTGTTTGCCGTCTTGGTGATGCGGGCGATAGAAAGAGGCGATTTCAAGCTCAATAACAGCGCCGCTGCCCTGCTTGGCAAAGAGGCCGAACTGGATCCGGCCATCACAGTTGCCATGTTGCTGAGCCACACATCCGGCATAGGCATCCAAGGACAAGCCTTGCTGTTCACCCCTGGCAGCGATTTTAAATACAGCAATGACAATTATTGGCTGCTGGCCGAGATCCTCAAGCGTGAAGGCAGCAGCAGTACCCAATTGCTGCAGCGCTTCTTTGATGCCGAGGGGCTTGAGCTCAAGGCCCGCACCGGCAGTATTGAAAGTATTCAGGAACAGTTACCCAATCTGGCGATAGGAAGAACCGAGACTGACAGCGGCTTTGAAAGTGTGGCCGAGCAGTTGACCCTCACAGATAAGCTGCTGGCCAGCGGCGCCCTTATTGGCTCCGCCTCTGCCTTTGCCGATTTTCAGCAGGCCCTGCATCAGGGGCAACTGCTTAGCCGTGGCGGCTATTTGCAGTTGCTGGCGCCGAGAGGCAAACGCCCCCATCGTTGGGGCGAGCTGAATTATGCCGCCGGAATACAACTGAGCCCTGAGTTACCCCTGGAGTTCAGCCACAGTGGTTACATAGCGGGTTATATCAGCACTGCGATTTATTATCCGGACTCGGGCTTCAATCTGGTGGTGCTGGAAAACACCTCTTGGTCACTCAAAGATATAGGCCGGGTGTTCGCCCTTCACGACAAACTGCGACAAGCGGTGCGTGAAACGGCCGCGAACTGTCCACTGGAAAAAGCGGCAAATCTGCCTGGCTTTTAGGTATAATGCCGCAATATTGCGGAGCCTCCGCGCCTAACGCACCTAAGTCAATCGCCAGACAGTGTTAAAACTAAGCCGGGAGTCAAACCGGCCCAGGGACATTCATGACCAACAACGATATTCTGCGCCGCTTGCGCTTTGTCTTTAATTTCAACGACTCCAAGGTATTGCGTCTCTACGCTAAAATGAAGCGTGAAATGAGTGAAGCTGAGCTGGCTGGCCTGCTCAAGAAAGAAGATGAAGAAGGGTTCCGTCCCTGTGACGATCGCACCCTGTGCCAATTTCTCGATGCCGTGATCATCGACAAACGCGGCTTGCGTCCCGGCAGTGGCATTCCGCAGCCGCTACCCAGCCTGAACAACAACATCATCTTCAAGAAACTCAGAATCGCCTTGGAACTGAAAGAAGAAGATATTATTGCCATTCTTGAACTGGCCAACTTCCGCATCGGCAAGGCTGAGCTGAGCGCTCTGTTCCGCAATCCTGAGCACAAGCATTACCGCTACTGTGGTGATCAGTTGATGCGTAACTTTATCAAGGGCTTGTCACTTAAATACCGCGGTAAGTAAGCCAACAAGCAACAGCTGATATCTCCTTTGGAACCAGGCATCCGCCTGGTTCTTTGTTTTGTGTTGTGCCCCCTTTAGGCTCAGACCACCCCGGTTTGCCGCGTTTTAAACAAAATTTTTGCTCAAGCCCTCGCCTACAGGCAACAAAGATCACATTTCGTGGTAACCTATGCGGATTTAGATCACAGCCCGTCATCCACAAGCAAAGAACATAAAAGGTTAGCCATGGACGATAATAAACGCCCCTTATATCTGCCTTTTGCCGGTCCGGCTATTCTCGAAGCGCCGTTGATCAACAAAGGTAGTGCATTTACCGAGGAAGAGCGTATTTTCTTCAACCTCGAAGGCCTGGTGCCCTACGTGATTGAAACGATCGAAGAGCAGGCCTCACGTGCCTACGATCAGTTCAAGAACTTCAGCAATGATCTGGACAAGCATATCTATCTGCGCAACATCCAGGACACCAACGAGACCCTCTTCTATCGTCTGGTTCAGAACCACATCACAGAGATGATGCCTATCATCTACACCCCAACCGTCGGGTTGGCCTGTGAACGTTTCTCCAAAGACTACCGCCGTAACCGCGGCCTGTTTATCTCCTATCCGAACAAAGATCGCATCGACGACATCCTCAACAACTCCACCCGTCACAAGGTGAAGGTGATAGTGGTTACCGACGGTGAGCGTATATTGGGGCTTGGCGATCAGGGGATCGGCGGCATGGGGATCCCGATTGGAAAGCTGTCGCTCTACACCAGTTGCGGCGGCATCAGCCCGGCTTACACTCTGCCCATTACCCTGGATGTGGGAACAGATAACCCGCATCTGCTGGAAGATCCCATGTATATGGGTTGGCGCCACCAGCGCATAGGCGGTGAAGAATATCTGGAATTTATTGAAGCCTTTATGCAGGCGGTTCATCGCCGCTGGCCCGAGGCCTTGATCCAGTTTGAAGACTTCGCCCAGAAAAACGCCATGCCGCTGCTGGAGCGTTACAAGGATAAATACTGCTGTTTCAATGATGACATTCAGGGAACCGCCGCCATCACAGTTGGCTCACTGCTCGCCGCCTGTAAGGCCGCCGGCACTCAGTTGAGCCAGCAAAGAGTTGCCTTCCTCGGCGCCGGCAGCGCAGGCTGTGGCATCGCCGAAGCGATTATTGCGCAGATGGTTTCCGAAGGGATCAGTGATGAGCAGGCCAGGCGCCAGGTGTTTATGGTCGATCGCTGGGGACTGTTGCAGGACAATATGCCCAACCTGTTGCCATTCCAACAGAAACTGGCGCAAAAGAGCGAAGAGCTGCAGCAATGGAGCAATTTCGGTGACAACATCTCATTGCTGGATGTGGTCAACAACGGCAAGCCGACTGTGCTTATCGGGGTTTCCGGCGCCCCAGGGCTGTTCAGCGAGGAGATCATCCGCGCCATGCACAGCCACTGCCCAAGACCGATAGTGTTCCCGCTGTCCAACCCCACCAGCCGGGTTGAAGCCACGCCCAAGGATATTTTGCATTGGACCAATGGCCAGGCACTGGTTGCCACCGGCAGTCCCTTTGAGCCTGTGGTCATAGACAATCAGACCTATGAAATCGCCCAGTGCAACAACAGCTATATCTTCCCCGGCATAGGCCTTGGAGTATTGGCCAGTGGTGCCAACCGGGTCTCCGATGAGATGCTGATGGCCTCCAGCCGCGCTCTGGCGGAATGCTCGCCGCTGGCACTCAACGGCAGTGGTTCTCTGCTGCCTAAGCTGGAAGAGATCCAGAAGGTCAGCAAGCACATCGCCTTTGCCGTCGGCAAGGTCGCCATCGAACAGGGTCATGCATTGCCGACTTCCGATGAGCTGCTGTTGCAGGCCATAGAAAGCAATTTCTGGCAGCCTGAGTATCGCCGCTACAAGCGTACTTCCTTCTAAGAACGTCCGCCCCCATAAAAAACCGGCATATTAAGAAGATAATGCCGGTTTTTTATTCAGCCATTGGCTATCACATCTCGGATACTGTTGAGCAAGCGCCTGTCAGTACGGGCCTTTTTCAACTTGCGTACACTCTCCTTAAGCGCCGACTGTGAAATACGCTCAAACATGCCACCGTATTCCTTCTCGGCAATGGCCTCGTCGGTATCCGCCAACTGGGCGATATCCTGGGCCATCAAACTCAGTTGCAACCAGGCCGACGCGATAAAAAAGCCGTGAAAATCGGCTCTCGGCAGCAACTTGGCGGCACTTGGCGGCAACTTGTCCCAAGCCTGTTTGAACTCGGACTGCTTATCATCCAGCAATTCTTCAAACAGATTGTCATAGGCTTCTTTCAGCGCCGTGGGCAACTTATCCATAGGCAGTACCTGAGAGCAGATATTGATGGCGGCGCTTCGCGCCTGCTGCCGGTATTGAGCATCAACTTGAGTCATGTTTTTTTCCGTCTAAAAGCGATTGGCGGCGAGTATAGCACCGGCAATAAAGGGCAATCCATCTGAAGTTGGTATCAAGGAACCGAGGAGCAAATACGGCGAAAACAAGTCGGTAACCGAATTCATCCCTTACCGGCAAGCGATTGATGCAGCTCTACTTACCTGCAAATTTAACGATTTATTACTGGTCAGCCTGAGCCCTGGTGCGTATGCTTAATAACATTATCTAAACATCTGTCTATCGGTCAGCGTGAAGTCATACTTTCTGAAATCAGCCATCACAGTGCTGCTTCTGGCCAGCATGGTTCCCCACGCCTTGGCACTGGATAATCCCAAGGCTGATCAGCTGTTCAAACAGCTGGAAGATGGGCAGGTCAACAATGTTGCCGAAGTAGAACAAACTCTGGATCAGATAGCCCAATTGCTGGCAAAGGACGATCTGGACAGGCAGGCCAGGCTCAGGCGCGCCCGCTGCTGGAGCTTTGATGCCAACGACAACGCCAACATAGATGCAGCCATAGAGTATGCCGTCAATCAGGCACAAACGGCGGAAAACCAAGCCTACCCAGAAGCCCTAACCGACTTTCGCCTTTGCCATGGCTGGTACTCTCAACTCAAAGGCAATATGGAACAGGCCAAAGCCGACTATGACCAAGCCCTGCAGCAGGCCTATCAACTCGAAGATCATCGCCTGATCGCCGATGCCCGCAGTCTGCGCGGAGCCATGTATTCCTTTCAGGGCAACTTTGCCATGGCGCTGGAAGATCTGCTGACCGCTCAACAACTTTATGAAAAGCTCAAGCTGGATTATTGGGGTCTGTATAACCTGGCCGACCTCGCCACCAGTTTCCGCCGTTTCGGCGATCCACAAAGTGCACTCAACTATTACCGCCAACTGGAGCAGGCCTATCGCCAAAGTGGTCACGAAGAGCAGGCCTATATTATCAATGGCGAAATGGCCATCGCCCTCGAAGAACTGGGTGATTTTGAAGGCGCCGTGGCCAAGTTCCAACAGTCATACGACTATCTCAAGCAGCAAGGAGTCACGGTGGAAGCCGCAGGAGTTTCGGTCAATATGGCCGGCTCCCTGTTGAAGCTGAGCAGAGTCGAAGACGCCAAACAGGCACTGGAGCGCGCCAGGCCATTTGTGACTGAGCAGATGGGTGGCTTCTACAGCTTTATGCAACTCTACAGCGCCGATGTGCTGTTGCGCCAAGGCCAGCCTGAACAGGCAATGGCGCCCTTGATCAAGGCCGAAAAAAGTTTCAGGAATATCAACAATGATCGCGGCTTGGCCGAACTCTACCTGCTCAAGAGCGAAGTATTTGCCGCCCAGGGGCTATGGCAGGAATCGCTCAAAGTGCTCAGGCTGTATATCGCCCTGCACCACGAACTGGATAACAAACTGCAATCTTACCGCACCACAGAGATGCGTACTCGCTTCAATGCCGATCGCATGGCAAAAGAAAACCAACGCCTGCTGGAAAGCGAACGCCTGAAAGAGCAAGAGGTGCAAATACTGCAGCAAAACCGTCTGTTGCAGTTGGCTGTGCTGGTTCTGGCCAGCATCATTATCATAATCACTGCGGTGATGGCCTTTAAGCAGACCAGTAAATCACGCAAATTCCAGAAGATAGCCCATACGGATCACCTCACCCAATTGGCGAACCGGCGTTATACCTATCACAAGGGTGAAGCTATGTTCAATCAGGCGCGAGATAGCGGCACGCCTTTTTCCCTTGTGTTATTTGATGCCGATAACTTCAAGGATATCAATGATCAGTTTGGTCACGATGGTGGCGATAAGGTCTTACAACATCTGGCAAGCCTGAGCCAAACCCTTATCCGCGAACAAGATCTGCTGGGGCGGATTGGCGGTGAAGAGTTTCTGTTGTTGTTGCCGGAAACAGCCCATGAAGAGTGCCTGAAAATCGCCGAGCGTCTGCGCCAAACCATAGCCGAATCACGCCCGGAAGGGCTAGTCGGTGAGCCCAGAGTGACGATAAGTGCCGGGGTAGCGACTCTGGGTGAGGAACTGCAGTTCTCCGAGCTGTTGAAACAGGCCGATGACGCCCTCTATTGCGCCAAGAATCGAGGTCGCAACCGGGTCGAAACCGCCTGAATGAGCACAGTGGTTATTGCAAATCACTGAACGCGCCAGAGCACTTCCGCCTGACGTAAAGAGGGCTCGGCACCAAACCACTTCTGATAGAGCGCGTCAAATTCGCCCGTTTTCTGCAATGCCAATAGCGCCTTGTGCCAGGCTTCGACCCGTTCAGGAGCCGTACCGCCGGAGAACGCCAAATAGAGGCGCAAGTGCGCTAGTTCCAATACGGGGCGCACCGCCGCCTGTGTTTGGCCCAATTGCCGCAAGACGCCCTGAACCGCGATATCCGCCTGACACCAATAACGCACCCGCTTATGCAACAACTGCCTGGCCGAATACTGAGGAAAACCTGAGATCAGTAACTGCTCATCCGGAACGGACTTCAACAAGATCTGCGCCGGGGAGTTGCGGTATAGGGCAATATTACCCGCCGCTACCGCCTGTGACAGGTCTGCCGGGGTAAAATCATCATCCATGCGGGCATAGAGCTGAATGCGGGTTTCGGCAATCGGGCCAACAAAATCAAATTCCTGCCGCCGCTGTTCATTAATGGAAGTGGCAAACAGCAAGACGTTGGGCTCCTGGTTTGCGATATTCATTGCCCTGGCCCAAGGCAACACTTCTATCACAGGCTCTTTGTCAGAGGTAGCCACCTGATGGTGCAAGGTCCTCACCAGGGCCACCGCATAACCATCGACACGACCATGGCGCTCATAGCTCATGGGAGGCCAGGTTTCGGTCAGCAGCCTGAGTGCGGGCGACTCGGCCTCAGTAGGCTCGTTACCGGCCAAAGCCAAGTTGGCAAAGCTACAACAGAACACTATCACGCAGCCCCTGAGCAAGGTTTCGATTCCCGGCATATACTCTCCCCCCTCAATTTCTTCAAGCATAGCACCGACAACAGTCGAAATCGCCGTTTACGGCAACTGTGAGCAATTCTGCTTTACTGATATAATCATGGCTTTTCCCCGGTCAGCCTCTGTTCATGTCAGCTTCTCAACCACCACAATTTGATCCCGGTATGCTTGGCAAGCTTGCCCGCAACATAAAAGCCTGGGGCAAAGAGCTGGGTTTTGCTCAAGTGGGAATAACGGATACAGATCTCAGCCGCGAAGAGCCCAGGCTACAGGCCTGGCTCGATAAGGGCTATCACGGTGAGATGGGCTATATGGCCAGCCACGGTATGATGCGGGCCCGCCCGGCCGAGTTGCATCCCGGCACTTTGCGAGTTATCTCAGTACGGATGGACTACTTACCGCCACAAGCCGGGTTTGCCCTCAATCTCAAAGACCCTAACCTTGGCTATATCTCCCGTTATGCCGGCGGCCGCGACTATCACAAGCTGATGCGTAATCGCTTGAAAAAGTTGGGCGAGCGCATAGATGAAGCGCTCAAAGCCCTGCAACTTGAAGGCTGTGGCTTTCGACCCTTCGTCGACTCGGCTCCCATTCTGGAACGGCCGCTGGCAGAAAAGGCCGGGATCGGCTGGACAGGTAAACACTCACTGATCCTCAACCATGAGGCCGGCAGTTGGTTTTTCCTCGGAGAGCTGCTGGTGAACCTGCCGCTGCCCATGGATGTCGCCATAGCCGAAGGCTGCAACACCTGCGTTGCCTGCATCACAAGTTGCCCAACCGGCGCCATAGTCGAGCCTTATGTGGTCGATGGGCGCCGCTGTATCTCCTACCTCACCATAGAACTGGCCGGCAGCATTCCACTGGAGTTTCGGCCACTGCTCGGCAATCGCATCTACGGCTGTGATGACTGCCAGCTGGTATGCCCCATCAACCGCGCCGCGCCTTTGACCGCAGAGACTGACTTTCATCTAAGGCCACAACTGAAGCAACCCAAACTGCTGGAGCTGTTTGCCTGGAGCGAGGCCGAGTTTTTGAAAAACACCGAAGGCAGCGCCATTCGTCGCATAGGCCATGAACGCTGGCTGCGCAATATTGCGGTGGCACTGGGCAATGCGCCCGGCAGTGAAACCATAGTTGCCGCCTTGCAGGAGCGACTGACAGATGCCTCAGAACTGGTCGCAGAACACATAGAGTGGGCACTGGCGCAGCAGGCAGAAAAACTCAGCGCCAACGACACAGCGCCTATTCCCGCCCGCAAGACGGGGCGCCTGATCCGGATAGTGGAAAAGGGTTTGCCAAGAGACGCCTGAATTCAAGCCTAATCCAGGGTAAAACCCACCTTGATGGTGACCTGCCAATGAGCGATAACACCGGCCTCCAGATGTCCGCGAGTATCTATCACTTCAAACCAACGCAAATTATGCAGCGACTGACTGGCCGCCGCGATGGCATTCTTGACCGCTTCGTCCGAGCTGATGGGGGATGAACCTGTCAGTTCTATTATCTTGTACACATGGCTCATAAGGCTTCTCCTGATAGTTATCTGTGTCCAGCACAGGTTCGTGACCTGAGTATAGACAGAAATGGCCGATGGCATATTTCCCTTGGTTTCTGTATATTTCTCAGTTGGATAACCATAGGAAGAAATCAAGGGATTGCTATGCAATTAAAACATTCAGGTCTGGGGATCGCCTCGTTTGCCACCAGCATATTTAGTGGGATAGCCCTGTTTATCACTTTTATTGTTGCAGGAGCCCTGGAGGCAACAACACCGGGCGGCCTGGATGAAAATTCGATGGAAGCCATTCTTGTGGGCCTGATGATCATCTTTATGATGCTGGTCTGCCTGGTGTCTTTGGGATTGGGCATTGGCGGCCTGGTACAAAAAGACCGCCAGAAAATCTTCGCCATTTTGGGCACCACTTTTTCAGGCTTGATCATTCTGGGTACGGTTGGCCTGATAGCGCTGGGCATGAGCATGGGCTGAATCTTTCCCGCGTTAAAGTCAATCAACATCAGGGGCGCAGTGCGCCCCTGACTGTTATTAACCACAGAATTTTATCACCCGAGTCGACGTCGCAACTCCCTGGTCGCATCGACCATGTTCTTCAAAGCCGGCTCGACTTCCTCCCAGTTACGGGTCTTCAAGCCGCAATCCGGGTTGACCCAGAGCTGGTGCACAGGAATTTTCTGCGCCGCCTTTTCAATCAGGCTCACCATGGCCTCCACTGTTGGAATATTGGGGGAGTGAATATCATAAACCCCGGGGCCGATTTCATTGGGATAATCAAAGTCCTCAAAGGCATTCAACAACTCCATCCGCGAGCGCGATGTTTCTATGGTGATCACATCGGCATCCATGGCAGCAATGGCGGCAATAGTGTTGTTGAATTCGCTGTAGCACATATGGGTATGAATTTGGGTCTCGTCTCTGACACCGGCGGCGCTGAGCTTGAAGGCGGCCACCGCCCAATCGAGATAATGGGCCCAATCGCTGCATTTGAGCGGCAAGCCTTCCCGAAAAGCCGGCTCATCAATCTGAATAATACCTATGCCCGCCCGCTCCAATGCCACCACTTCATCACGTATCGCCAGGGCCAACTGAGTCGCTATCTGCTCGCGGCTGATATCCTCGCGGGCAAAGGACCAATGCAATATGGTCACGGGCCCGGTCAGCATGCCTTTCACTGGTCTGTCGGTGAGACTCTGGGCATATTCGGCCCAGTCGACTGTCATCGCCTTGGGACGGGTCACATCGGCGTAGATCAGCGGCGGCTTGACGCAGCGGGAACCATAGCTCTGCACCCAGCCATGTTTGGTAAAACCTACGCCATCGAGCTGTTCACCAAAGTATTCCACCATGTCGTTGCGCTCGGCTTCACCGTGTACCAACACATCTATGCCCAGCTTGAGCTGACGTTCTATGGTATCCCGGGTCACCTGTTGCAGCTGCTCTGTGTACACAGCATCGTCCAACTCACCCTTGCGCCAGCGGCTACGCAGGTTACGAATGGCTGCCGTCTGCGGGAATGAACCTATGGTAGTCGTCGGCAACAAAGGCAGCTTGAACCTGGCCTGCTGGGCTTGTCTGCGCACCTCAAACTCATGGTTTCGGTCGTAATCGGTTGCGCTCAGGGCATCGATTCTGGCACTGAGCTGTTGATTACGCCCCTGCGCCCTGGCCGCGCGCCGATCCCGGCAACGGGCGACCACGGCTTTGGCATTTTCAGTCTCAGGCGCCTCCAAAAGCGCCTTGAGCTCCTGCAACTCGGTAAGTTTTTGCCTGGCGAAAGCCAGCAGGCTTTTAAGCTCGGGCGCCAGCGCAGTCTCCACCTCGAGATCCACCGGGGTATGCAACAGGGAGCAGGAAGTGGCGAGCCAGAGCCTGTCTCCCAGATCCCGCGCCAGTGGCGCCAACTGCTCGGCCACAAGATCCAGATCGGCGGCCCAGACGTTACGGCCGTTGATCACCCCAACCGACAACACCTGTTCGGGCGCCAATGCACCGACAAAGGCCTGCAACTGCTCGGGCGCGGTGACCAGATCCAGGTGAATACCCGCCACCGGCAGTGCCGACAACAGACTTTGATGGTGGGCTACAGTGCCGTAATAGGTTGCCAGCAACAGCTTGAGCGGCGCCGACTTGAGTACGCCGTAGGCCTGATTGAAGGCCTGTTGCCAGTTGTCATCCAGCTCAAGTGCCAGCGCAGGTTCATCCAATTGCACCCATTCAACACCCTGGGCGGCAAATCGGGCCAGAATGGCTTGATAACATTCCACCAGCGCCGGCAGCAGTGTCAAACGGTCGAACTCTGAGCCCACTGTCTTGGACAGATACAGGAAAGTGACCGGCCCCAAGAGTACCGGCTTGGCAGTGTGGCCCAGCGTCTGAGCCTCGGTCACCTCTTCAAACAACTGTTCCCAGGCGATATCGAAGCGTTGATCTTCGCTGAGCTCAGGCACCAGATAATGGTAGTTGGTGTTGAAGTACTTGGTCATTTCAGACGCCGGCGCATGCTTGCCGCTGGGCGCTCGGCCACGGGCAATCCGGAACAGGGTATCGAGATTGACAGCGCCGCCGTCACGGTGACGCTCGGGGATGACCCCCAGAGTCGCACTCAGGGTCAACACCTGATCATAGTAAGCAAAGTCACCGACCGGCAGCTGCGCCACCCCGGCGTCGGCCTGCCACTGCCAGTGGGTACGCCTAAGCTCCCTGGCAACACTCTCTAATTCGGCCACGCTGGACTCACCGCGCCAATATTTCTCCAAAGCAAACTTGAGTTCACGTCGACGTCCGATACGGGGAAAGCCAAGACTATTTAATTGCATAATGTATACCATCCTCTATAAACTGTGCAGCAAGTGACTGGCGACGCCGAAACACAACAAATCAAACCGGGCGTCTGGACGTCTAGAAGTTTATTGTGCTAGTCTCAGCACAGGCAACCGAATTGAATTCAAGGGCAACATGAGCGGCATTCATGTGGAGAGGAAATGATAGAACTGAGACACCTTCGTACTCTGATAGCACTGAAAGAAAGTGGCAGTCTGGCCGGCGCGGCGAAGAAACGTTTTGTCACCCAGTCGGCGCTGTCACACCAGATTAAAGAGTTGGAGACCCGGATTAACTCCCAGGTATTTGTTCGCAAAAGCAAACCTCTGACCTTCACGCTTGAGGGCAGTCGCCTGCTGACCCTGGCAGAAGAGATACTGCCCCGGGTACAGGAAACCGAATTTGTGCTCAAACGCGGTCTATCTGGAAGCAGCGGTCCCTTGAAGGTGGGTATTGAGTGTCACAGCTGTTTTCGCTGGCTGATGCCTGTAATGGAAGCCTTTCATCAGTCTTATCCGGATGCCAATCTGGATCTCTCCAGCCGCCATCTGTTCGACTCTCTCAATGCGCTGGAAACCGGTGAGCTGGATATAGTGCTGACCTCAGATCCTGTGCCCGGCCATGCCCTTGCCTATCAGCATCTGTTTGATTTTGAAGTGAGACTGGTGATGGCCAAAGATCACCCTCTGGCAGGCAACAGCTATATTTTGCCGCAACAACTGGCCAGGGAACCTATTATCAGTTATCCGGTACCGCTGGAAAGGCTGGATATTTTCCGTCACTTCCTCGAGCCGGCCGGAGTGGTGCCCGGCCCACAAAAACGCTGTGATCTCACCAATGTGTTGCTGCAACGCATCGCCTGTAAAGAAGGGGTTGCGGCCTTGCCCAACTGGTCACTGACCGAAGCCCAGGGCTTGAGCCTGACCTCGGTGAAACTGGGGCAGGAAGGCCTGAAACGGCCGCTGTTCGGTGCCTACCGCCGCGACAGCAGCAATAGAGTGCAGCTGCAAAGGCTGCTGGAATTGATTGCCAAAGAGGGATTACAGCGTCAAGACAGACACTGACTGAGCGGCTGCCACCGCGCCTGAAAGTCGGCGGCAGTCACAAAGCATCTAGAGAGGATTCAGCAGCAGACCGCGCTGGGACAATACCCTTCTCAGTACCAGTCCGGGTGAATTGGGATCCCGGGTCTGTCTCAGGTTATGGGCGACCATAAACTCGCTTTGCAGCTCATCATCCAACCCCAGAGATTCAAAAGCTTCCACCGTCAGCGTCTGCTGCTGGGTCTCTATCAGGGTCTTGATAATGCCCAGCGGGAAGCACTGCTCGGCTTCGGCGTTGAGATAGGCAAACGCCGTCAGGGCAATAATCTGACCAAAGACGCTGAACAGTGCCAGAGTCTGCACTTCATCCGCGTCTATCTGTACCCCTTGCATCTGATGCAAGCTGTCCACCGACTCGGTCGCCACAGACTCAGTCAGGCGCCAATAGCCAAGTACCAGTTTACGGTATGGCTGCGGCAATTCATCGAGCCGCTCTTTGAGATAAAAGCTAAAGGCATAACGGTAGATATTGACCTGTCCCAGACGCACCAATGCATCCTTGAGGCTGCGGTTTGGCTGAACGGAAGGAGAGAGCGCGTTATTGCTGCGCCACAGCAGATGAGCTGCCAGAGCGGGATCGGTCGCGACAATATCGATCACATTGCGAATATCGCCATCAGCAATAATGGCCTTCTTAAGCGGGATCAGGATGCCGCGGCGCCCTATCACCTGCTCTTCGTTGGCAATAATGGCACGCACTTGAGTAAAAACCTGCTGCTCAAGATCTGTCATGTGATTCTTTAAACCTGTTGTTATTTATTATGGAGGCACTATTGCCATTTATTATGGCAGAGAATTTACCCATAAAACGCCCACCAGGGTCAAGTTGAATCGATAATTAGCCCGGTTTTTGCCAAATAGAATCAAAAAGTAGCATCAAAAAGCGCCCGCCTCCTGCAGCCTGGTAAAGATGACTTGTGCCAAACGCGAATACCCCTGTTGATTGAGATGCACAGTATCGGACTTGAGCTCGTTTGAACGCAGCAGCTCGGACAGAGTCTGTTCCAGCAAGATGGCGCCGTGCTTGTCGGCCAGTTCGGCATACAAAGGCAGGGGGGACAGCAGCAGGCTCTTTTGCGGCACAGCCAGCAGCACTACCGGAATTTGCCGGGCTTTGGCCTCAAGTAACATGGCCTCAATGTTTTGCGCCAATTGCACCTGGCTACGACCGCGGAGAATATCGTTACCGCCTTCGAGCAAAATAAGCAGATCCGGCTTGGTTTCATCCAGCAGTGCCGGCAAACGCTCAAGCCCGGCAGCAGATTGCTCACCGGAAATCCCGGCGTTGATCACCTCACAACGGCACAACTCGGCCAGACGGCTGGGATAATCCTGCCCGGCCTTGGCACCAACGCCTTGGGTCAGGCTGTCACCGAAGGCCAGCAGTTTGCCATTGCTGCCGATATATGCCAGCTTGGGCTCGGAGCAAGCCAGCAAAAGCAGCGACAACAGGGCTATGGCCACGCCTCTCAAACCATATCTAAAATCAGCTTTCATATTTCGACTCTTGCCTCCTTGTCGGTGAGTACTTTCCAACTAAAACAGATAGAAATACGGGCAGAAAAAAGCCGGGAACCCCCGGCTTTCTATGCTATCAGAAGCGATAGCTGACGCTGAATCTCAGCGCACGGCCGCTACCCGAGTAATAACCATCGCCCCAAGTACTGAAATAACCTGAGCTGGCGTATTGCTTGTCAAACAGGTTGTCGACCCTCAGGCTGGCAAGCCAGGCATCTCGGCTGTAGTTGAGGGCGATATTCCCCAGCCAATAGCTGTCCAGTTTATCGTGCTGATTGCCATTGTCACCCTCCATATATCTATCACCCAGATACTGCCCCTCGACAAACAGCTGCCAGTGCTGACCAAAGTCCACACTGGTGTAGACACGCCCGGAATGCTCGGCCACCCAGGAGAGAGATTTGCCTTTGTTGGCGCCTTCAGTAAATTCGGCATCGATATAGTTGTACTCAAGTCCCAACTGCAGCATTTCATTGAGCTGCCAGTCCCAGTCGAGGCTGGCGCCATAACGGCGGGAAGCATCGGCGTTGACGTTGGCGCCGGGAAAAGCACCGCCGATAGGCATATCAGCACTGGGGTCAAAGACAATTTCATCTTCCAGCGACAGTCGGTACAGGTTCAGACGCAGGCTCTGGTTGCTCAAGGTCCAATCCCAGCCGGCTTCAATGGAACGGCCGGTCTGCGGCTTGAGGCCGACGACTGTTGGCGGCGTATAAGCTTGCTCATCGACCTTGGCGAAACGGAAACTCTCATCACCGCGAAGATAGAATCTGTGGCCTTCCAGCGGCCGATAGTTGAGCCCCAACTCGAGCGCGTGAGCGTCTTCATCCAAATCTATGCCATTGGGGTAAATCTGACCGTCCTTGAGTTCATCCTTGACCTTGGCATAGCGCCCGCCCACCACATAGCTCAGGCTGTTGGTCAGCGGCACATTGGCCTGTAGATAGGTGCTGGTCATGGTTTGGGTATTGCTGCGCTGCATATAACTGAGATCGAACTCGGTTTCACCCCGTTGAATATCGGCGCCTATGACTATGCTCAGCTCACCGTTGCGGGTCTGATAACGCCCCAGCGCCTTGGGATTGAATTCCAACAGCGAGCGCTCGTTACGACCTGGGCTGCCATAGCTGACACTGGACACCAGAGTATCACTGTAGTTGAGGTCCGCAGCCAGGGCCCAGTTGGCGTGCACCTGGCGCTGGAGATGAGCACGCCAGGCAGAAGTCATCTCATGGTTGTAATCACCCGGCGTCGATGTCGCCTGGCGTGGGTCGGCTTCAAACTGAGCCAGGGTCAGTGAGCCTGGAGTCTGGCGCTTGTTATCGTAGTAACTGCCTTCGACAAAGAAGTTGGTCAACTCTGAATCATATTGCAGACGCCCCAGCACAGAACCGGTTTCGTTGGCATTGTTTCTACGGTAGTTGTCGCTCTCGTTGTAAGCAGCAGCCAAATAGTAACGCCAGTTGTCATTGATGGCGCCGGACAGATCCCCACGGCCTTCGTAGGTGTCAAAACTGCCACCGGAGAGGGTCAGGTTGCCACCGCTGGCACTGGGCGCCTTGGTGATAATATTGATCACTCCGCCGACTGCCTGATCACCATAGAGCACCCCGGCGCTGCCGGAAAGGATCTCTACCCTTTCAATCTGATTGACCGCAATGGCACTCAGGCTGGGGGCGGCAATATCGATATTGTTGAGTCGGCGACCATCTATCAGTATCAGGGTGTTATTCACCGCTTGGCTGGAAGAGAAACCGCGCATCGCCAGCACAGGCCCTGAGTTATTGTCCGATATTTGAATGCCACTGCGGCCACGCAGCAACTCGCTCAGATTACTGGCACCGCTTTGCTGAATATCGGCGGCATCTATGACCACCACATTGGCGGCAATATTGAGCGGCGTGTCATCCTGACGGCCAATGACCACCAGCTGTTCATCCACGGCCTGGGTTGTAGCACTCGCCATGACGGGAACTGATGTAAATGCACCGCAGAGCAGCGCGAGATGATTTAGTTTGAAACCCATTTTCCTTTGACTCCTGAAAGGGAAACGGGGCAAGAGTGCCACGGCAGGGAGAGCCCCTTGGCTGCCGCATTTCGAGATCTGCCCACCGAAATCATCGAAATACCTCCAGGGCCGGTCTCCGGACTTTGGCTATGCGGTTGACCGCGCAAGACCCGGCTTTTATGACACCACTTGGGCGCGCCTGTCTCTCACCATTTACCGTTGCGGGGGCAGTGCCGGATTCTCACCGGCTTCCCGATTATCCCCGGTCTTTCATTCCGGGGCACCACGAGAGGTTGACTGAAATACTGTGCTGTCATTCCCGGCCTGGCCGAGAGCGGGCATTATAGACGTCTATATGGATGAATGTCTAATTTTGACGACGACTGACCGCCGCAGATTTACCCTGAAAACAAAAAGGGAGCCGAGGCTCCCTTTCCATTATCTTAACCCAGCTCTTTGGGGTTACTGCCAAAGCGGTTGTCACCCACTTCGCTGTCCTGGCAGTAGAAGACCAGCAACACTATCCAACCTATGATAGGGATTAATGCCAACAACTGCCACCAACCACTGCGGTCAGTGTCGTGCAGACGACGCGCGGCAACCGCAATAGAGGGCAACAACAGGCCCAAAGAATAAATCAGCCCCAGCACTGTGGTACCCAGCGCATAGTCAATAGCACTGACAACCAGGCTGAAAATGATATAGAACAGAGTGAACATCCAGTATTCTGTCCGACGGGCCCGACCGGTAAAGTCGGCGTATTTTTTGATGGCTCCGATGAAATGTTCCATGTTTTCTCCCAATAACAGATCCAAGATCCGATAACGCCGCACCAATTATTGAATGGCTTAAGGCAACCAAAGTTTCATCAGAGTTTCTTACTCCCTGAAACAGCGAACAATTTTAACATACCTGAATGAACTGCAAAGTGACAGAAAAGAGATTTACCTTCCATCCGCCACAAAATCAGAGATATCTCACCCTGTCAGTCGTCATTGGTTTACAAATATCGCCATATTCATAGCCATAAATAGCCATGAACAGCCAGCCGGCGCTTTTTCATCTTATCTGCTCAGCGTAAAACCACGGCTGGCGGCCAGCACCTGGATATCGGTTTCAATCTGTGCCAGTTGTGTCTGACGCTTTCGACCGATTGCACCTGAGTTAAACTTGGATGCCAGGTTGCCAAGAATATAGCGCCAATGCAGCGCTTGTTTTTTACGCTGTTTACGGCTCAAAGGATTCAGTGGCGGCTGCGCTGCGAGCGCCTTGAGCAAGGTTGCAGTAGCGCCGCGCCAAACATCGGGCAGCGATTCCAGGTTATTCAAAAGCCAGCCAAGACATACCAAGCGGCTCAATTCGGTGTGGGCAAATCCTTTGTTACCCAAAGGCATTTGCCGCCTCAATAACAAGGCATGGAATTGCCCCTGAATTTCCGTGCTCCAAGGTTTGCGTTGCAGCTTGGTCAGGTGCAGGGAGAAGACCATCTTCGCCAGTTCATGCTCTAAAAACAGGCTACGAATGCCATCGAGCAGTGCCAGGGTAAACTCAGGGTAGCGGCGGCCGAGCGCCAATTGCAGTGAAAGTTCGAGGCCAGAGACGCCCTCGCCTTTACTTGGCGGCTCCCACTTGAGGCACACAGGGACAAACCAGGCAAGAAAACGCACCTGCCATTCAGGCCTGGCGGCGATATAGCCAAGGGCCTGCCGTCCCAAATAGCTACTGGCCGGACTGGCCCGGTTGGCTTCAAGCCGTGCCAGTAACTCGGCGGGGTTATCGGCCTCCAGTAACTGCTCAACTATTGGCGACAACCGCTCCCGAGCCCGAAGAAAGCGCAAACACTGGACCGTTTTACCCACAAACTTTCCGCCAATGGCCAGCGGCAATAGCGCGATTAGAATCCCCCACAGCTCGAGCCAGGTATTTTGCTGTTCTCGATAGTACTGGATATCGGTGCGCACTATGCCGGGCTCCTCAGGCAAATGCCAAAGGATCACGGCTTCACCGACGCTTCTCGAATCGCAAAGCAGGCCTGGGGGATCCCAGATCTGATACTCGCTGCCGTTTGGCAACTGATAATGCACCTGGCAATCCCACTCATAACGGCCAAAACCCCAGCGCCCAGGGGACACATAGTGTTGCTCACGCCGGGCAATATAGCCTTGGGTCTCGGCGCCTCGCTCGAGCAGGATATTCACTTCATACCAGGATTGGACACTCTCTTTGACAAAATAGAGCCCTAGAGCCGAGAACAGCCCGCCGGCAAGCGCAAAAAGGCCGATAATTATCAGATCTTCCCAGATTGCCCGTATCTTTCCCACCGGGCCTCCTTTGATTCAATCCTTTAAAGGCGCGGATTGTAGCAGATTTCAGCAATCAGTTGAGGAACACTTCACAGTTTGCCATCCGGTTCTGCGCGCGCCAAAGAGTCATGCTATGCTCGGGCAAATTGCTAAAGGAGTAACAGCATGAAACGCCCTATCATTCTCGACTGCGATCCCGGCCATGATGATGCCATCGCCTTGATCCTGGCCCTGGCCAACCCTGAGCTGGACCTGCTGGCCGTGACCACCAGCGCCGGTAACCAAACCCAGGAAAAAACACTCAACAACGCCATGCGAGTGCTTACTCTGCTGGGCAGAACCGATATTCCTGTGGCCAGCGGCGCCCCCAAGCCTTTGGCAAGGGAGCTGATCATTGCCGACAGTGTTCACGGTGAATCCGGGCTCGATGGCCCAGAACTGCCGGATCCCGCCTTTGAGCCTCAGCCAATGATGGCCTGGGAACTGATGGCAGAGAAAATCCGCCAAAGCAGCCAGCCGGTGACTCTGGTGCCCACGGGCCCCTTGACCAATATCGCTATTTTCCTGAGCGCCTATCCCGAACTCAAGTCCCGTATCGAGCAGATAGTGCTGATGGGTGGCGCCGCCGGTGTCGGTAACTGGACCCCTGCCGCCGAATTCAACATTTTTGTTGATCCTGAAGCGGCCGACATGGTGTTCAAGTCAGGGATCCCCACCGTCATGGCCGGTCTGGACGTGACCCATGAGGCGCAGATCATGGAAGAGGATGTAGCCCGTTTCCGCGCGATTCCCAACAAGGTTGCCAAGTGTGTTGCCGATCTGCTGGAATTCTTTGTTATCTACCACAAGGATCCCAAGTGGGGCTTTGATGGCGCGCCGCTGCATGACCCCTGCACCATAGCCTGGCTGCTCAAGCCTGAGTTGTTCATCGGCTTGGACTGCCATGTGGCCATCGAAACCCAGAGCGAGCTGACTGTAGGGATGACGGTTGTCGACCGCTATCACTTAACCGGCAAGCCCGCCAACGCCAAGGTGCTGATGCATCTGGATCGTGAAGGCTTTGTGGATCTGCTGGTTGAAAGCCTCTACGCCTATCAGGATTAATACATGAGTAGACTAGTGATAATCGGCAGTGCCAATGCCGATCATGTGATGGAGTTCAGTCACTTGCCCGAGCCAGGGCAAACACTGATGAGCCGCAGCTACCGTTTGGAACACGGTGGCAAAGGCGCCAATCAGGCAGTTGCTGTAGCCAGACTGGTGCAGCCTGGCACCCGAGTGGACTTTATCTGCCATCTTGGGGACGACGCCATCGCCGATACCATGATCAAGAGTTGGTTGGACGATGGCATTCATCCTCAGGGCTTGAAGAAAGTGCCGGAAATGGCAACCGGCAGCGCAATGATTTTCATCGGCGATGGCGGTGAAAACTGTATTGGGGTGGCCGCCGGCGCCAACGCCAGCCTGGAGCCAGCCGATGTTCACTGTCATCAAGAGCTGTTCGAAGGCGCCAGTTACCTGCTGGCACAGCTGGAAACGCCGTTGGAATCGGTCAAAGCCGCGCTGCAACTGGCCAAGCAACAAGACACAGTGACAATTCTCAACCCGGCCCCCGCCAGCACGCTGGCTGACGATGTGCTGGCCTTGGTGGATATCATCACTCCCAACGAAACTGAGGCAGAAGCCCTTACCGGTATCAAGGTGGAAGATGAAGCCGGCGCAGCCAAAGCCGCAGCCGCTCTGCAAGCCAAAGGGGTTGGCGCCGCGGTGATCACCCTCGGCAGCCGCGGCGCCTATGTGCGTCATCCCGAGTTTGAGGGCTTGGTGCCTAGCTACCCGGTCAAGGTACTTGATACTGTGGCCGCAGGAGACACCTTCAACGGTGCCCTGATGGTGGCTTTAAGTGAAGGGCTGGCCATGGAACAAGCGGTGGATTTTGCCAATAAGGCCGCTTCCATAGCCGTGACCCGTCATGGCGCCCAGCGCGGAATTCCCTACCGCCGCGAGCTGTAATCACGCCTTTACCGCCACAAAAACGGGAGTCATAGACTCCCGTTTTTTATGCTGGCTGCCAGTCAAATTATTCGCCTGGATTGGCATCTCTGTGGGCCTGAAGCTTGGTGGCAAACTCCTGCTGCAGCTGCTCCATCTTAGGCAGCAGCCCCTGGCTAAGTGATTGAGTCACCATCATGGATTCCTGCATCACGGCTGGCATCTTGGCGACCATGGAGCGCCCAGTATCACTGGCATAAAACGCCAGCATATCGGCAATTTCCTTGTCGCTGTAATGCTTGACATAAATATCGGTCAACGGTTGCTTCAGCTTGTCCCAACCCAGCTCCTGCTTGAAGATCTGCGTACTCTTGCGGGCAAACTCTTCAAATAAAGGCTTTTCACTCTCCTTGATATTGAACTGTTGTTGCATGCCCAAAATCATCATTTCCATCTGGGTATAAGCCGTGTCCATCATGGAGTCCATCTGCATTTCCAGCAGTAACTGCTCCACCTGAGCCCGGCGAGCGCTGTCATCGGCCAACGCCAAAGGGCTGCTGAGCAATATGCCGCCCAGGATCAGAGATGACAAAAAACCAGGACCTTTCATGAGTGCCTCCGTGGCAAGTATTGATTCGGCTGTCAGTCTATCACAGCCCAAGCGACTGTCAGCTGCTCCAACCTCGGCTGACAGTTAAAATTCTGAGATTAATTCTCATTTAAGGGAAATGCCGTTATGATTGACCCAGGCGGGAGCCTGCGGGGCTCTCGTGCTGTCGAGAGAAATATCGACCCTAAAACCAGAAAAGGAATTGAAAATGAATAAGTTAACCAAGAGACTCGCGGGTATTGCCCTGTTGGGAGCCGGCGCCGTTATCAGCAGCACTGCCAGCGCCGACGAATGCAGCCTGACCATCACAGCCAACGATGCGATGCAATTTGATACCAAGGAATTAAGCGTTCCCGCCAGTTGCAAGACGGTAGAACTGACATTGACTCATTCCGGCACCCTGCCAGTGACAGCCATGGGCCATAACTGGGTTCTGAGCAAGAGCGCCGACATGCAGGGCATTGCTACTGATGGTATGGCAGCCGGCGCCGATGCCGCCTATGTCAAAGACGGTGACGAGCGGGTGATTGCCCACACTCCTCTGGTTGGTGGTGGCGAATCTGTCAGCATCAGCTTCAGCACTGAAGGCATGACACCGGAAGAAAGCTACAACTTCTTCTGCTCCTTCCCCGGCCACTGGGCCGTGATGCAAGGCAGCTTCAGCATCAAAGGCTAAGCCTGCACGCTTTGGGCCCGAATGAGGGCCCAAAGAAACATCTCCTTTCCCCTTCGCAAGACCCAATAGCCGCCTTTTCGCCAAATGAGTCAGGGAACCCGGTGACAACTTGCCTGTCTTGGCCTTATGGATGAAATCACCTATCAATATCGGCTTGGTTTCCAGCCATGGCCTATCACCTGCGGTGAGCTCTTGCACAGGCGATCCTGTGACACGGCGTTAATACGTCCCTGTAGCCTCGACGAAAACATCCTTGTTTTCGACGGTCACAGTTCCGCCTGTGCCTGAAAATGAGGCGTATGTCTGCAGGTATATAAGCAATTTCTAGCAAAGCTATGATTGCAGAATTGCACCAATCCCCTTCGGAGCCGCCGCTGGCGTTGTTGCAAATTGGCGTAGTCGAGACAGGGATGTCGAGGCTCGAAGGTCGAGCAGGGATGCGAGTCCTGAGTGTAGCCAATTTGCTTCATAAGCCAGCGGGGATTTCGGCTACGTCGGGGTGTCCTTGGGGATGCAAGGGGCTTTGGACAAGCAAAGCCCCTTGTCCGGTGTGGTGTGGAACACCACGACTTTAGGCCGCTGGCACAGCGGCTATCATGGCTTCTAACTAAAAGTTACTAATTAGTATTGGCAGGGCTTCCAGCGACGGACGGCCTCCCATTGCCTGCCGCAGGCTTATGCACAGGCGATTCTGTGACTCGCTGCGAGTACATCTCTTATCTCCATGGATGGAGTGTATGCCGACATTTGTCTGGAACAAATGCGGTCGAAAACATCCTTGTTTTCGACGGTCACAGTTCCGCCTGTGCCCGGAAAATGGGCGTATTTCTGTGGACATAGAAGCAATGTCAAACAACGATATGCTTGCAGAATTGCAGCAATTCCCCTCCCTTTGGAGCCGCCGCTGGCGTTGTTGCAAATTGCGGTCACTTGCCACTAAACAGGATTATGGTTACTTGTCGACTTTCTGCGGATGACAGACAAAGCGCCGCTGGGTAGAGTAGGAATCAAGGCTTGAGCCTGTTTCGGCCAGGCACTATTTGAAGGAGAGAGCTTATGTTGGGCGAAAACCATGCGCTGATCCTGGAGTTTCCGGAGCACAAACAGAAAATCCATCAACTCAAGGAAAACGATCCTCACTTTCGCGAGCTGGCAGCCGAGTATCACGACCTCGACCATGAGATCCGTGGATTGGAAGAAAACTGTGTCCCCACGGCAGAAGAACGTTTCAACCAGTTGAAACTGCGCCGCGCCGAACTCAAGTCCTGGCTCTATCAGCAGTTACTGCGCTGATAACCCCAAATACAGAGGCCCTTGCAGCTTAAACCGCAGGGGCCCATGATCAAATCCTGATTAGCTCGATTCCGAGCCGGATCTTAAAGCCTATCCAGATGCAGGGCGTTGGCAAACTCCTGCAATTCACTGGCTTTAACCCCTTCCCCCGAGAGAGTGAACATGGCATTGCCATTGACTATCACAGTCAGCTCTGCCTCACCGGATTCATTACTGAGCATGGCGTTATGCCCCTGAACCTTGACCAGCTTGCCGCCGCTCATGGCTATCATAGATGGATTGGTCAGCATGGCCATAACAGACTGCAATAGGGGGGAGTCGAGCACCAGCTCTATCTCCAGTTGCGCACTGTCTTCTTTGTAGTAGTGGCGGCTGGCATTTATGCCCCCGCCCAACATCATGCCACCTGTATCACTTGAAGGATCATCGGCTTGCCAACCCGGCAATGGCTCGGGAAATACCCCTACGACTTCTCCGGCCCGCTGCTGCCGGATAAGGGTTGAGGCATAATCCAGTTGTGAACTGGCCTGGCTCAATTCACCCTTGCGGTAATGTTGTAACCCGGCCTCAATGGCTTCGGCTACGGCAGGATCTTCGGCAGCCTGCAGCGGCGCTGCCAATGCCAATGAGGCAACAAGTAATAGATTTGAAGGTTTCATTATCTTTCCCTGATAAAAAAGTCCGCGAATAGCATAGCCGCAAGCTGAGTTCTACGCCAGCTATCCGTTACTTGGCTCTTGCTGTAGCTCGGCGGCAAGCTTCCGAAGCAGTGTAACATCTGGCTCAAACGTCAGTACCTGTTCGGCTCTGGCCAGCGCCAGCTCGGAGTGTTTGCGACACACCTCGCTAAACTCCGCCCGGTTGGACAAGGCTTGAAAGGCTTTTTGCAGCCGAATGTGAATTTCCACCAGCGCCGCACCATCCCGGGCTATCGGCATAAAGAAGTCATCGAACAGTTCTTCAAGACGTATCGGCAGCATCCAAACTCTGGGATAGGGAATAGCCTCAGGCGCCGGCAGATTCTGCTCATCGGTCACCTGCCATTTGGCTATTAATCTGACTCCGCGACCAATCACATCTATCGCTGTGCCAGGATCATTCACCGCCGCCGACAAGGCCCTCGATGCCACTTCGGCCAATACCGACAACCCAAAGCGAGGGTCTTGATCGAAAGAACGTTCATTGGCCACGGTAAAAGCCTTGTGCAGTGGCTGTAACTGAGCGTCATCGACACCGCCATCCTCGGCCTGAAAACTCAGCCACAGCAATGGCCGTCCCTGATGGACAAAGGCACCTGGCAATGACGTGATATAGGCTTCGGCACCGTAATCTTCGGCCCATTGATTGATGCTGCCGAGATCCACATGCTGCACATAGCCTGTGTCGGCCGGATAGAGAGCTAAAGCCCCTTTGGGAATATCCTCCTCTGATGCCAGGCGCCGCCCGTCCAGCCAGGGATGCTCACAGCGCCGCTGGATAGCCGCTCCGGCCGCCTTTTCAATCCTGTCTGTGGTTTCCCCTACCCGGCCTAGCTTGGACAAATGATTGATCCACACCAGAATGGTGGCCACTATCAATACCACCACGGCCACAGTCACCAGAAACAGTACCACCCGCCCCTCTTCGCCATAGACACCTGTACTGAGGGCGATAATGCCCACTATGCTGAAAACAAAGGAGCCGACAAAGGTAGCCAGCGCCTGCTGGGCAGTGGAGTCTTCCATCAACAGCTTGGTGGCTCTGGGGGAAATATTGCTGGTGGCTGCGCCATAGGCGGAAATCATCACACTAAGGGAAAAGGTGGTCACGGCCAACATGCTGGAGGCGAGGATATTGAGCAGCTTGTCCACCGCATCTGCACCTATTATGCCCGACAGCGAAGGGGGAATAACCCCCTGCACCACTATCGCCAGCAATGCGGTAACCACCGCCAGAATCGCAAACAGCACAGTGCGCATCCAGAGTTTTCGGCTCAATTGCAACAGCCGCCAGCCCCATTTACTCAGCATAATCCCACTCCTTTGATGACTCTCTCCCTGGCCAGAATAGCAGCCTTTTGTTCTTTGGGCAGGCAGATCAAGCTGTTAGACTTGGGAAGGTGCAAACAAGTCCTATAGTGCAAGCCAGAGCGTCACCAGGACCTATTAGCACCTTCCCTTAAGCTTCTACCCTGCGGCCAGGATAATAATGAAAGTCGATCTCAACCTGCTTCCGGTATTGGAAGTCCTGCTGGAAGAACAAAGCGTTACCGGCGCGGCCAGGCGGTTGCACCTGAGTCAATCGGCCGTCAGCAAGCAGCTTAATCGCCTGCGGGAGTTGTTCAATGACCCGCTGTTTGAACGCAGCGCCTTCGGCCTCAAACCCACTCCCAGAGCGCTGGCTCTGGGGCCAGAGCTGCAGCAATGGCTCAGGTTGGCCGAGCGGCTGACGCTACCGGACGAGTTTGACCCTGCCGCCAGTGAACGTCAGTTTCGTATGCACTTGGTGGAAACCGCCTACTCCCTCACTCTGCCGCATTTTATGCCTTCCTTGCTGCGCCAGGCTCCCGGGCTGGATATCAACTGCAAGACCTGGTACCCGGGCACCATGGAGCAGCTGCTGCGCTGCGAGCTGGACTTTGCCATAGGCTGCCGCGAGTGGGATCCGCGCTCGCTGATGCATATCAACAGCCTGCCGGATGAACTCGAGTATCTGGAGCTGACCCGCGACAAGCCCATCTGCCTGCTGCCGCCGAATCATCCTGCGCTTGAGGGTGACTGGAACCTGGAGCGTTTTCTCAGCTTCGAGCATCTGCAGGTGGCCTTTGGCGGTATCGAACATTGGTTGCTGGACGATGTGTTGGCGCTGAAGCACAAGACCCGGCGGATCCGCGCCAATATCACCGACTTTCCCACTGCGCTGGAGTTATGTCGCCACAGCGAGTTAATCCTCTGCGCGCCAGCCAAATATGCGGCCCAGGCGCTGCAACATGTTGAGTTGGCGACGCTGGAAGTGCCGATAGATCTGGTGCCCGGTGCGTACGTGTTGTTGTGGCACAAGCACTTCAATCAAGACCCTGCCCACAAATGGCTGAGGCAGATGATTGCCGACACAGTAATCCCGGCCAATCAGCAATGAGGCGTCGCCAGAATTCGCCTTATAAAACAAAGCTCTGGTTTACAGGTCAATACAGTAACGGTTCAATTAAGCGCCTGAATACTTGAGCGCATCAATCAGTAATCTAAAAGCGGCCGAGTGCTGACGCCCACTCGGAAAATAGAGGTGATAACCGGCAAACCGCGGGCACCAATCTTCCAACACCGGGAGCAGTTCACCGGCCGCTATCGCCGGCGCCAACGCATCCTCAGGTTGAAAACAGAGCCCGGCACCGGCTATTGCCGCCTTAGTCACCAACACCGGTTCATTGCAGATAAGCTGGCCGCTTACCCGCACATTCAGCTCGCGGCCCTCTTTGGCAAACTCCCACACATACAAGCCGCCCGAAGTGGGAAGACGCAGATTAATGCAGTTATGCCCGGTCAAGTCCTGGGGGATGGTCGGCTTTGCATGGCGGCAAAAGTAATCCGGCGAGCCCGCCACCAGCATACGCAGATCCGGGCTGATACGCACGGCAACCATGTCTTTGGCCACCTGCTCGCCCAATCGTACCCCGGCATCAAAACCTTGAGCGGCCAAATCAAGCAGCTGTTGATCTACAGAAACCTCGATTTGCAGCTGTGGATGCTGCGCCAGTAAGCGATTAACCACCGGCAGCAATATCGACTCGGCGGCAAACTTGGTGGCGGTAAGCCGAATGTGGCCGCTGATCTCTTGCCTGAAACTGTTGAGTCGCTCCAACTGCTCGGCTATCTGACCAAAGGCAGGCCTTAGGGTCTGCAGCAACTGCTGCCCAGCCTCAGTGGCAGCCACGCTGCGGGTGGTTCGATTCAACAGTTGTACATTGAGGCGCTGCTCCAGGCGCCTTATGGTATGGCTGACAGAGGATTGTGATGTCCCCAACCTGGCCGCGGCGCGAGTAAAGCTGCCCTCTTCAACTACCGCCTGAAACACCCATAAATCCCCCAGCTCTTCCCGTCTCATATATGAATCTCAAATATAAAGCCAATACTGACATATCATTTAATTTACATAATCTGCGCGGCTAAGATCGAATGCAAGTCCTCATCTACACAGGAACAGATCATGAAAATTATCAAAAATGCTGCCAGCCAATCCCTTCAGGGCCCGGAAGCCACCTTCTCCGGTCGGGTAAGAATCGATAATCACTTTGAACCCGGCAGCCCATCGCGTATCGGTGCCGCACTGGTCACCTTCGAGCCCGGTGCCCGCACCGCCTGGCATGCCCACGGCGCCGGGCAACTCTTGTATGTCACGGAAGGAAAGGGTTGGATCCAAAAAGCCGGTGAGCCGAAACAGCTGATTGAAGCCGGTGATACCGTATGGATTGCAGCCAACGAAAAACACTGGCACGGGGCCAGCCAAGACAGGGCCATGAGCCATGTGGCCGTAGCCGAAGCATCGGAGACAGCACCGGCGGCCATCTGGATGGAAAAAGTCACTGATGATGAATATCAGGCTTGATGCCGATCAGCCCGGAGCGGTTTTCGACCCGGTTGAAGCGATATCCGGATAATGGCGCTCACCTGAATAATACCCTTCACACGGGTAATAGGCTTGATATAGGGTGCAGCCAAGGCAGGTGCCGGCGCTTCAGTTGAGGCGCTCGGCATTGTCCAGCATTTTCACCGGCAATTGGTTATCCAGCAAAAAATAGTAAAGTTGCAAATCGGCTATCAGTGACGGCTCGGATAGCTCAAAGTCCTGATAGGTGTGATCCTTGAAACGAAACCTCAGTTGGTGTTCAAAGCGCTTGCTCTGGCAGTAAAGTACCTGTTCTATCCGGGCTATCTCTATGGTGACCCCAAGCAAGACTAACTTACCTTCAACCAGTTTGACCTCCAATGCGCCTTTGCTTCTGGCTGTTAAATAGTCCATCAGCAGCGACAACAGGACGCACACGGCGATATAGGCCAACTGATGCTCAAAAGGCTCATTGGCGAGATACACCAGATAGTAGGCGAACATAGCGCCCACCAAAGTACGAACAACAAAGCTTTGCAACAGCCTGAAGTCCGGCCGTTTGTTTTCCCTGACAAGTTCTTTCATGGATTCCCTTCTAAACGTTTCCAACCAACAGCCGAGCGGCAATGATAGAGATATTTTGTATTAAGAACAAATCATTACCAAAATGCGCAGCACCGCAACTCAAGGGAGCACAAGAAAACTGCAAGGCATAAAATCATGCTAGGCGATAGCTTTATGGCGCAAATTGGAAGAGGCTAATCCGGAGGTTTGCCGGGAAGGCTCTCCTTCCCCGGCGCGGGTTTAACGCTAACTGGATGGAATATAGAGCATGTTAATTAGGGCCGCGGCTATGGTGGTAGCCGGATCTTTGCCATCCACCGCCGGTGCCAGGTTGGTCCAAACCACCAGAGTCACCTTGTTGACGGGATCATGTCCCATAAAGGAGTTATAGCCGGGCAGCTCACCAGTATGACCATAGAGGCTGCCAAACTTGGCGATCCCCAGGCCATAATAGGCAGTGTTGGGATTATCGGGATCTATCGGCCTGACACTATCCAGACGCCTTCGCTGCCAATCGGCATCCAGCAATTCTCCGGCAACCAAAGCCTCTACCCAGGTTGCCAACTCATTGGCACTGGAGATCCCGGCGCCGGCCGCCCAGCCCCAGGAAGGATTGGCCTCGGTTTGATCTATGGGTGCCAGAATGCCCTCTCTGGCTTCTCGCTGCATCTTTTCGGGCAGCATATAAGGCGGATCCATAGTCAACACATTGGTGCCATACATATAACCCCGCGCCAAGGGCGTGGGAAGAGTATTCGAATGGATATCGGGAAACAGAGTCCGCTCAAGACCCAAGGGGGCAAACAACCTCTGCTGCATCACAGCCGCCAGCGGCTTGCCATCGATTTGCTCGGCGATCAGTCCCAGCAAGACGGTATTGGTATTGGAGTATTCAAATGCGCTGCCGGGGGCAAAACCTGGCTTATGGGCAAAACTCATTGCCAGCAGCTCAGTCTGAGTCCACACCTTGGTTGGCTGCTCATCAAGTGTCTGATTCAACTCGAGCGTGGTGCTGTAATTGAACAGGCCGCTGCGCATAGTAAGCAAATGTTCTATGGTGATCGACTCACCGTTTGGCACATTGTCGAGATACATGGAGACAGTGTCACTCAGTTGCAGTCGCCCTTGCTGCGCCATCTGCAAAATCACGGTACCGACCCAGGTCTTGGTATTGGAGCCCACCCTGACATGCTGATCAAAGTCAGTCGCTTCACTGCCGCCATAACGGGTTACCCCATAGGCGGTTTTAAAGTCGCCCCTAGGCGTTCGCAGAATCACCACGGCGCCGGGCACCAGCATCTCCTTGGCCAGTTGTTCCACCGTCTTCTGCATCTTGGCCGTGTCGACAGGATTGAGCACCACTTCTTGTGAATCCGAATTGCAGGCGCTCAGCAAACTCACAGAGACCAAGATAGACGCATGGATAGGCAGATAAGCCCAAAACCTCTTGGCGCTGACGACCACCTTATTGCCAAAGGGCCTGGCTCCCAAGCACTCCCGACTCAACACTCGATTGAACATAAACAGCCTCTCCCTATCTGTTATCGCATACCGGCGAGCTAGACTATCCCGCCTTCCATTGCACCACACTAACCTAGTGGGCTTTGGCAGTGGGTTCAAGTTGTTGTGAGAGAAATATGGCGAGTATTGCCGGGAGCAAAAGGTCCCGCTGCCAGGCTGTTTAACAAACTCAGCTGTAGCTGACTAATTTTATCTCCTTTCGGCATGTATTCGTAATGCGAAAAGCTATGACTTCAGCGCTTCCAGTTCGGCCTCTAAGCTCCCAATCATTTCCGAGGCTAATGCAACAAAACCTCCAAGCTTTGACAGCCTTTCTTCCAACTTAGCCTTCCTTATCTCCGACTCTTTATTCTCATCTTCATCGAGAACAAATCTAACGAGTAGGGCCTCTGCGCCTTCAGTAGCACCAGCCTCCAGAGCCAGTTGAACCCATGGTTCAGCTTTCAGTACTGATTTTTCTGCTGCATTTTTCAAGGCGTATCTGATGAGTAAACGTGCTGAGTAGTCGAGCCCAATGGCCAAATCGAGCCACTCCTTTACATCGCTTTCAACATCGGCAGTTGCCGCTTCTCGAAGAGCAGGGCGGTAGAAATGATGCTCATTACCCTCAACATCAAGTGCCACTAATGTCCTTATTACGGGTTTGAGGTCACCTAATGGGCGAAGGTGTTCCGGTAATGCTGAACGATGCTCCCACAAACTTAAAATTGCAGTTGAACAAGCCTCAGCGACTTCCGAATCTTCAGCGCACTTCTCGGCCTCTTTTATCAGTTCTGCAATGCGATGTGCCATCCAGGAA